>CAZQEZ010000015.1:0-34793 GCA_964592475.1 uncultured Roseivirgaceae bacterium | reverse complement strand
TGATGTAAACTACAATACCTGTTCAGTAACAGATCTGGTTTCGGTCACGGTAAATACCTTGCCAGCCGATGGCTTGAGCGTAACAGCGGCCGATGATTACTTGTGCCACAACACGGGTACCAATATAGTATTAGGTAGTAGTGAAGTGGGAGTAAATTATCAACTTAAATCGGGCGTTACCAATATAGGCTCGCCGGTAGCCGGAACCGGTGCAAGTATTAATTTACCTACCGGAAATTTATCTGCTACTACCACATTTAGTGTAGAAGCGACCAACGGTAGCACGAGTTGCCAATCTTTATTAACGTCTACGGCCACGGTAAATGTAAACAATGCATTAAGTGTAAACGCGACAATAGACGACAACGTATTATGTTCAGGCAGCAGCACGGGATTAACAGCAATAGCCACAGGTGGTAGTGGCAGCTATACTTATAGCTGGACTCCCACAACAGGCTTGAATAATGCAAGCATAGCTTCTCCTACATTTACTTCATCTGCTGGTGGCATCATCGGTTTTACCGTAGAAGTTAGAGATGCTGATGTAAACTACAATACCTGTTCAGTAACAGATCTGGTTTCGGTCACGGTAAATGATAACCCTACAATATTTGCAGGCAGTAATGTAACAATTTGCGAAAATACCAGTACACAAATTGGAAATATTGCTTCGGGTGGTTTAGGGCCATATTCCTATATTTGGACTCCATCTTCTTCATTAGATAATGCGGGAATAGCTCAACCTTTTGCTTCACCTGTTACTGATACAAATTATAATGTTAATGTTACGGATGATAATGGATGTGAAGCAAATGATGATATTACAATATTTGTTACTCCAGCCCCTGAAGTAGACGCGGGTAGTGATGAAATTATATGTCAAGATGCAACATTCGATTTTTCTACTCAGGCAATAAGTGCTTCTGTTTCCGAAGCCAGTTCCTACAGTTGGAGTACTTCAGGTCTGGGTGTTTTATCAAATGCAAGTAACAGCTTAACGCCTACTTACCAGCCGCTAGCTGGTGAAAGTGGAGATATTACTTTTACGCTGTCGGCGAATGGCAATGGTAGTTGTGCTTTGGTTCAAGATCAAATGACTTTAACTATTAACCCATTCCCAGTTTTCAATATAACAAATAATTTGCCAACTATTTGTGACGATGAAGCCATTGATATAGAGATAAACAGTAGTGATCCCAATGCTATTATTACTATTAATGCAATAAATAATGCAGGTGGTAATATTACCGGCCATAATACAGTTGGTTCTACTTTTTTACCGGGATCTAATATCAGTACAATATTGAGTAACAATACGGATGACCGCTTAGATCTAATTTATATATTAGGAGCTTCTTCTCTTGGTTGTGACAATCCCATCCAACAAAATGTGCAGATTGAGGTAAATCCAACACCATCATTTTCGGTCACTAATAACTTAAGTGAAATATGTAGTGGTGCAAATACGGATATACTGGTTTCTTCTCCTACAGAAGGTGGAGAGATAGTATTGGTTGATGTTAATTACGGATCAATTACCGGTACATTGGTTGATGGACAAAGATTTGTAGATGGTACTACAATTAATGATGTTATTACTAATAATCTAACATCACCTGTAGAAGTAACCTATACATTTAATGTAGAAGCTAACGGATGCGTAAGTAAACAACCCAATCAAATTGTAAAAGTATTAGTCAATCCTGATCCAAAGTTCTCATTCACCAATACTACTGCAATTTGCAGTGGAGAAACTACTGATATTTTACTGGAATCTGTATTTTTACCAGATGAGGATTTAATTTTTGAAATTATTGGTATTACTACAAATGGTTCTATTACGGGTAATAGTCCGATAGGCAGCACATTTGTCAAAAATGAGGTAATTGCTGATCTACTTACAAATTCATCCAATATCAGCGATACCATAAAATATGAAATACAAATAAGAAACAATAATGGATGTCTTGGTGAAACTGATATAATAGAAGTAGCTGTAAACCCTAATCCTGGAATTGCAGCTACAGTGGCCGATCCAGTCATTTGTAATAATGAATCTACAAGTATATCACTAACTGACCCTGTAGGAGTTACAGGTACTTCCTTTTCTTGGATAGCTACTGCTGAGGCTGGTATTTCAGGGGCTTCATCCGGAAGTGGCATTAATATTTCTCAGACGCTTACTAATGTTAATTTACCCTACTCAATAAAGGAAGTCAATTATGCCATTACTTCAGAATCACCAACCGGTTGTACTAGCGATGTAACAAATGTTGCAATAAAAGTAAATCCTCAACTAATTGCTGATGCAGGATCTAATCAAAGCTTGTGTAATGGAGGAACGATTTCTTTAGGTGGTTCTCCAACTGCCAGAGGTGGCAGTGGAACATATCTCTATAGTTGGACTGGGCCAAATGTTACAGATTTTGTTACTCCAGCTTCAGCTGCCAATCCTGTTGTTGAACCATCAGTTCTTGGTAATAATACTTACTCAGTGCAGGTGGAAGATGCCAACAACTGTCTTTCTAATATAGATAATATAATTATCAATTTAAGTCAGGAAGTAACTGCCACGATTACTACTACCGATGATTTTATCTGCTCGGGAGATTCGGCTAGTGTATTAGGCGAGATTTCAGGTGGTGCTGCTACGGGTACTTGGAGTACATCTGGCACTGGAAGTTTTTTATACAGTGTCTCTACTTTGGACAATGTTTATATTCCAAGTCTTGCTGATCAAACTAATAGTAGCGTAATTCTTACTTTAACAAGTGCAGATCCTGCCGGGCCATGTACGGCTGCTATAGCTCAGGTAACCATAGGTATAAGCCCAGCTGTAATCGCTGATGCAGGAGACGATACATACATATGTGAGGATGGTTTTGCTCAAATAGGAGGTGATGTGCCTGCATCCGGTGGCTCTGGTTTTTACACTATATCTTGGAGTGGACCTGATGGTTATACATCTTCAGCATCTAATCCTATTGTTGTACCTGCTACTATTGGACCTAATTTATACACTTTATCCATTGTAGATACTAAAGGATGTAAGTCGGATGATGATCAGGTAACAGTTTATGTAAATGAAAAGGCAGTTGTGAATGCTGGTGCAGATTTTGATGTGTGTGAAACTACAACTATTAATTTATCCGGTACTGTAACTGGTGGATCAAGTAGTGGTACGTGGCAAGTAGTAATAGGCAATGGCACAATAAGTGGTAATACTAGCGCTGCAGGCAATGTTACTGCAGTTTATAATACTACTCCGGCTGATTATGGTAATGTGGTGATTTTAGATTTGATTTCCGATGATCCTGATGGATTAGGAACTTCTGGCCCATGTGAAGTGGTTTCTGATAGGTTAATAATCACTATCCATGAGTTGCCTTCTCCGGTTATTCTAAATCTTCCCTTAGAAATAGCCATAAATGATGATCCGATTACATTATTCGGTGATCCTTCCGGTGGTGATTTTTCAGGGCCTGGTATTGTTGCAGGCACCAGTAATTTTAATCCTGCATTAGCGGGAGACGGGATAAAAACGATTACCTATTCCTATACAAATAGTATTACCGGATGTACGAATCAGGTATCTCAAGATATTCAGGTTAATCCTTTACCGGTTGTGAATATATTGGGCTTAGACCCTGAATATTGTTACGATGCTGATAATGCTGTCATTACTGGAGATCCGGGAGGTGGTATATTTACAGGCCCTGGCGTCACTTTTGGGTCAGGCACATTTTTATTTCAACCATCCACCGCAGGTGTTGGACTTCATACAGTATACTATCAATATACTGATCCTAATAATGTAACGGTGGTTGTATCTCAAGATGTACGCGTAAATTCCTCACCGCGACCTCAGTTTTCCATTGATGAAACACAAGCTTGTGTTACAGAGGCAATTCAATTTAATGATGAAACGACAATACCGGGTGCATCTGTATTTTCAGATGCAGTAGCTACCTGGAATTGGAATATAAATAATGGTGAAGCGATCTATAGTGATCAAAATCCATCCCATCAGTTTTCTGACTATGGTCGAAAACCTGTTACCTTAGAAGTAACCACGCTAAATGGCTGTACTTTTAGTACATTTAGAGAAATATTGGTTGGTGCGGTTCCTAATGCTGACTTCAATTTCAACAACATAGCAGCAGGAGACTTTACTGAATTTATCAATGCGACCACATTCCCGAGTGATGCGCCATCAGAAGATTTTATTGATGATAATACCGGTTATCAATGGGATTTTGATTTCTTAGGTGTTACCTCGTCGGCCAAAGATACTATCATTGTTTTTCCAGGTATTGGGTCGTATAATGTTAAATTGAAAGCAACTACAGAAAGTGGTTGTGTGGACTCTGTTAAGTACCCGGTTGAAATTATTCCTTTGATTAATGCCAATTTTCCTTATTTTGAAAATTTTGAAGCTGGGAGAGCAGGTTGGACGATGGGAGGAACTAACAGTAGTTGGGAGCTTGAATCACCAAGTGGATCAGTTATAAATAGTGCTTATTCAGGAAGTTCTGCTTGGGTTACTAATGCTGACGGTGTTTATAATTCTTTGGAACAATCTTATATAAATAGCCCGGCTTTTGATCTAACTAAGTTAGAAAGACCAATGCTTAGCTTTAAAATGTGGATTCATACTCAACCACAGTTTGATGGTGTGGCAATTCAATATTCTGTAAATGGTGGTAAAGACTGGTTGAAATTAGGAAATGTTGGAGAAGGTATAGAGTGGTATCACTTTAGAGGCATAATTAGTAACCCAGGGGGTCAAGATTTTGCCACCGAAGGTTTTGAAGGATGGACTGACCCAACGAATGGATGGGTTGAGGCAAGTTATAGTCTTCAGGATTTAGCAGGCTTTCCTCAGGTTAGATTTAGAATCGCTTTTGGTAGTGATGAAAGAAACCCTATTGACTCTGAATATAATGGTTTTGCTTTTGATGATTTTGAAATTAAAAACAGAACAAGATTAGTACTTATGGAGCATTTTACAAATACCAACACAAATTCAGAAGGCAATGTTCTTATTTCATCTATAGAAAATTACTTGAACCCTGATGAAATTGGTATTCCTTTTAGTGAAAAAATACCTCGCGAAGTAATATCATTAAGATATCATGTAAATTATCCCTCATTTGATCCTTTATATGATGATAATACTGCTGATATGAGTGCCAGGCGAGAATATTACGATTTTGAAGTGCCTTTGAAAACAGTAATTGATGGATCTAATAGATATAACCCTGGTGGTAATACACTAAATATTGATACTACCGTGGTTGTGAAAAACAGCTTGTTAGATCCTAAATTTAAAATTACTGCCTCTATTAATCCAAGTGAAGTAAATGAACTATCAGTTTCTACTATCATTGAAGCTTTAGAAACGATCAACAATAGAAGAATAATTGTACATTTAGCTGTAATAGAAAGAGAAGTAGACTTAGAAGGGGTTCGATTTAGGAATGTATTAAAAAAGCTAATTCCAAACGCGGGTGGTACCGAATTCTTAAATGACTGGAGTGCCGGTACTACCCAAAGTTTTACGGCTATATGGAACTTAGATCAAAATTTTGTGCCTGTTTACGATCCTGATCAACTTGGATTGATAATTTTTGTGCAGGATAGAATTTCCAAAGAAGTTTACCAGGCAAAATATATAAAATTACCGCCTAAAGAAGGGAATCCAACTTCCATTGAAGATGAATTATTGTTTTCTTTGGTTAATGAAATGAAACTATATCCTAATCCGGTAACGAATGGTATGTTTAATTTAATTTTTCCTCAGCCGCTGCAGAAAGAGTTACATTATAAAATTGTGGATTTGCGCGGAGTTCAATTATATGAAGGTACGCTAATGCAGGGTATAGATCGTTTTCAATTTGAACTCCGAGATTTACCTAGAGGTATCAACCTGTTCATGATAGGCAATAAAGAAGGAGAATATCAAATACGTAAGTTCATGGTACAATGATAACCTTTCCAGAATTTCATTTTTCAGACTTCTAATTCTATTGATTTCATTTTCAAATTCTCTGCCATTTTCAATAAAACCGGTCGGTCTGCAGCACTTGAATAGTAATAACTATCAATTATCTTATTATTTTGAAGGATAAAAACGCCAGGCATTCTAAATCCATCTCCCTGAAGTTTGCCTATGCCATTACCTTTAATTATACCCGCTATAAATCCACGAATCCAAACCTTGGGGCCAAACAATTGATTGAAATTTCCTCGGTAAAGACTGAATGCTTCATATAGCTCACAATCACGATCACTCACGTGTTTTACATTAGTTAAACCATAAGTTTCAAAATACTGATTAGCCACTTTTTCTTCCGACATATGCACAATTACTACTTCACAATGCTGACTAATTGATAAATAATTGTGCTTGAGATTTTGAAGTGTCTCCCGGCAAAAAGTACAACCAAAATGACGTAGAAAAAGTAACATGATCGGCTTTTTTTTATTTAATTGAGCCAGTGAAGAACCGTCCAATACTGTAAACTTTGAAAGAGCATCTTCAAGGGTTGGCCCGGAATTCTTACTCGTATTTTGACCATTTTTAATTATATTGTATATGATAATGGTAAAAAACGGCAACCAAATAATATCATTGGTCAAATTATGTAAAAGAAACCATGGTGTTAATTTTCCAATCAAAAGATAATAAATAGCACCAATCGGGCCAAATAGTTTGCCTAGCCAACCAACAAATATTATAGGCCAATGACGCTGTGGATTTTCCGCGGCAACATAATATCCAATGCCATATACTCCCACTATCATTCCTACTGATTGCCAAATCATGGGATAAATAGGTAAAGATAAATCAAACCAGTAAAAAAATGAGTTTGGAAACAAAACTACCCAACTGCCCCAAATAACATTGTATATACCCGCGACTCTCAATAAATTTTTCGTCCAGAAAGGAAATGTATTCATAGCATTAATTTGATTTTTTTTCAAACTGTACTTTCATGCTAAATGTTTGAGTTAGTAAATTTTCAAAAATCTAATTTAAATTAGCTTTTCACAACAACCTTTTTGGCAATTGTAGTGTCATATTTATAGAATGCATAGTAAATGTTTACATATCGCTGTATTAGTATTGTTTTGTCTTGCTTGCGACAATGTTCCGGAAATGCAAATTGGAACTGATAAAGAAGTAAGATATGTGATATTTTCTAGTTTTGATCCCTCCTGTATTGAACCTGATTGTGCTGCTACTTTTAAAATTGATAATTTAAAATTTTTTAAAGACACAGAAAACACAATTACCCGACAAGAATTTCCTTATAATGGGAGATACGAGTTTTTTTCGGCTTCCGAACCATTGGTGAAAAGTTTCTTAGATGGTATACCCCATAAATTATTGCAAGAAGAAGAAAATAATATAGGTGAGTGTAATAATTGTAATAGAATATACCTGGAAATTGGTTTTGAAGATAAAACACGGTATTGGATTATAGCTAATGAAGAAGATAAACAACCTGTTTATATTCAAAATCTTGTTAATCAAGTACAATCTACTATTGCACAACTTCAAAATTTATAATTTTAATTTCATTTTCAGAAAATTAAATATAATCTTTTTATATTTTTCATTTCGGGTCTCCATCATTTTTCCGATTGGCTGCAGTTTCCCTTCTGTTAAAACATTATCATATATTGAAATTCGATAAAATTTCCAGTTGTTTTCGTGTGCATATAAATCATGCAAATACTGGTGGAATGCTTGGTATTTCCAACCTGGTGAACCATTAGCAAAAAAATCACCAGGTTCTGATGGATTATTAAAATATTTTTCCGCTAATTCATTAGTCCAGATCCCGTTTTGTAACCCAAGTTTAAGACAATTTTTTTCATAAGTTCGGCAATATCGTTGGTATTGATTGAGGTTTAACCCGCTAAATTTTTCATAAAAAGCAGACCGTAATGTGGTTTTTCGATAACGGTTAAATGATAACTCTTCATCAAGAATCAAAACAAAATTATCATGGATCAAAGGAAAACTTAGTTTTATAGGAAAAGGATTACCCTTCCCTTCCAAATAATCGTAAAATACCTCTTGTACATCATGATAGTTTTGTGAAGATTCCTTTATAGAAAAATGGCAAGTTAAAGGATCAAATAACCTATAATTTTCTTCTTCTAATATTTGAGCCAAAAACTTGGTTTTACTTGAAGTCATCAGAGGTTTGCTGTCCGTTTTCATCATAGTCCAATACTTCCCAGGTATGATCAGAAAGAAGTTTGACTTTCGCTAAGAATTTAGCAAATGGTATACTACGTCCCCATTCGGAAGGGGCTACCATAGAAAGCACGTCGTCACCGTTTTTCTTTTCATATACAAAGTAAACGTGGCTAATAATTGGGTCAAAATTCATTTGTGCCAAATAAATCCTCTCCGAAATTTCTACCCTGCGCTTAATGGAATTAGCTTGAGCTGCCAATATACGAGCCTGATCGTAAAGTTGGTTCATTTGGCTATCGGTTTGCTCTTTCATTGCTGAAAGTGCTCTGCCTTTTATTTTGCCTTTATCTTCAGACCTTATTGCCACACCACCTACGTGATGAGGAAAGGCAATGATACCTGGGGTTTCACTTACCTTATCTTTTTCCTTTTCGAGGTCTATTTTCTCAATATCTACTTTTAGATTTTTATTATCAGATGCCAAAACATTACTATTTTAATATTGATCAAATTCTCTTCTTTCAGTCGTATCTTCAATGTTCTCCGGACTATCCTTAGGGCTTTGTCCTGGAAAAGTAGTTTTGTTAGCCATATCAATTACCACCACTATTACGATGATTAAAAATATTGCTGCTACCAACAAAAAAATCTTTTTTGATTTACTCATTATATTATTCTTTATTCTTTATTCTTTATTCTTCAAAATGGTAAACTCAACTCTTCGATTTAATTTCCTGGTGGTTTCGTTTTTGTTACTGGCAATCGGTTTTAAACTACCATAGCCTTTACCAGTAATTCTTTGTTCTTCAATACCATTTTCTACAAGATATTGTTTTACTTTATCCACTCTTTCTTGAGATAACTTTAAATTGGCTCTGGCGGCTCCTCTGTTGTCTGTATGGCCTCCCAGCTCTATTTCTATGCCTGGGTTTTGGTTCATCATTTCTATTACTTTATCTAATTCATTATAAGAAGTGTCAGCCAGGTTTGTTGTACCACGTTCAAAAAGCACATTATCCAAACGAAAGGTTCTTCCTATTTCCAAAGGAGTTAATATAAAGTTCTGATTAAAAGAGTTGCCACTTTTGTCTGCTAAAAATAGATTTTCTTCGGTATTCAAAAATCCTTTGGCTTCTATTTTTACTATATAGTTATCGGTAAAGGGTAATTTTATTTCATAACGGCCATTTGTTTTATCAGTCACCGTTCCCGAAATATCAACTCCTGGGCTAGGTATAAATGTCAATTGAGCATCGATAGGCTGATTATCTGTTTCACTCACTACCATACCTGTTACCATAATAGTGCTGTCTGCAGTTTCAATTGTTACGGTTTGCTCCACATTCTCCGAAGGTCTTATGTTTTTAGGCATTTCCGTCACAAATACAGGCTCTTCTTCGGCTACTTGATTGGGCAAATCTTCTTTTTGCAGCTTCATTCTGCGTAAGTCACCATATCCCTCACTATTACGGGTAGACATAAAATAAACATATTCGCCATCTGGTGAAATATGATAATATGCCTCTCGGCCGCTGCTATTTATTTCAGCGCCTAAGTTTTGTGGCTTACTCCAGTTTTTCCAGCTTTCATCGAGTCGGGTACTGTAAAAAAAGTCCATACTGCCAAACCCATCGTAACCATTACTAGCGAAAATCAGTGTCTTGTTATCCGCTAACAGATAGGGGCTATATTCCTGATAACGTGTGTTGATTTGGCTGCCCAAGTTTTCAGGCGATGTCCATTGACCGTCTGCCTGTCTGAAAGTTACGTATATATCCTCAGCTCCATAATTGCCATACGATTCCATAGCAAGTAGCATTACCTGCTTGTTAGCTGCCATCGAGGCACTTTGATGCTCACTTCTATTTTGAAAAAATGCCACTGGAACAGCTATTGGATCAGACCAGTTGCCATTTTTATTTATGCTTACTGATACTCCTCTGGTTTGTAGTTTCCCATTTTTATATAAATGATGGAGATACATAGTGTTGCCATCGGAGCTAAATCCTATAATTCCATTAAAAAATTTATTGTTGATCGGACCCTGCACTCTGCTAGAGAGCCCCCATCCATCAGCTTCTTTATTAGCTACCCAAATATCTCCGGGGTCTTTTTTGCCGCCGGTATTTTCCGGGTGGTTGGCCCTGGTAAAATAGAGCTTTTCACCATCAGGATGTATTATTGGGTTTATTTCGTCATAAGATGTGTTTACAGTAGTGTCTAATTTTTCTGTACGATCAATTTGTGCAAATGCATTTGTACAAATGACCAAATTCAAAAGTAAAATATATAATTTCCAGTTTTTCATAGTATTAATTGTGGTTGCTGCAAGACAAAACGCCCCAAGAATTTTATTCTTACAATAGTTGATCTTATTTCCGTTAAAAATTAGTATACATAGACAAATTGCAAAGGTATAAAAAATGTGATAACCCATAAATGATTCTTTAGCATTGCTAATCGTGCCTCAATTTTTATTAATTTTGCGGCTTCACAAGAACCACTCATTTTAGACAAATATATGCTTACATATTTTAAGGCTACCAATAACATTTATTACCTGGTTGAAAGCCAACATACAATATCTGAAAATTATACTGAGAAATTAAAATGGCTTTTTAATCATGCCGAAAAAATTGATGAAAATACTCTAGAAGGCAAATTTATTGGTCCCAGGGTTGAAATGATTACTCCATGGAGTACCAATGCAGTGGAAATTTGTCAAAATATGGGTATAAAAGGTATTACTCGAATAGAAGAGTTTCTTCATTCGCAAGAAAAGTACCCTGCTTTTGACCCGATGTTGCAGAACCTTTACGATGGAATATTTCAAGATTCACTTACCATAAAGCGGGAACCTGATCAAGTTCAATACATAAATGATATCGCGAAATATAATCAACGGGAAGGCTTAGCGCTAAGCAAAGATGAAATAGAATATTTGGAAGAGGTAAGCAGGCAATTAGGACGTGAACTAACCGATAGCGAAGTTTTTGGATTTTCGCAGGTAAATTCGGAACACTGTCGGCACAAAATATTCAATGGAAAATTTATAATTGATGGACATGAAAAAGAACATTCGCTTTTTCAATTAATAAAGAAAACATCAGCTGTTAATCCCAATAGAATTGTATCTGCCTATAAAGACAATGTTGCATTTATTGAGGGACCTTCTATTACTCAGTTTTCACCCGTCAGACCAGACGTGCCGGATTTTTTCAGTATAAAAGATATCGAGACGGTACTTAGCTTGAAAGCAGAAACCCATAATTTCCCTACTACTGTTGAACCTTTCAATGGGGCCTCTACAGGATCAGGGGGTGAAATTCGCGATAGAATGGCAGGAGGTAAAGCTAGTGTGCCATTGGCTGGAACAGCAGTTTATATGACTAGCTATCCAAGATTGGAAGATGGTAGAAGTTGGGAAAAAAATATTACTCCACGCAAATGGCTCTATCAGAAACCAGATGAAATTTTGATAAAAGCATCAAATGGAGCTAGCGATTTCGGTAATAAATTTGGCCAGCCATTGATTTGTGGTAGTTTGCTTACATTTGAACATATTACTAAACTAAAAAAATATGGGTATGACAAAGTAATAATGCTGGCAGGTGGAGTGGGTTTTGCCAAAAAGCAAGACAGCACCAAAAGTATCCCTGAAAAAGGAGATAAAGTAATCGTGATGGGTGGTGATAATTACCGGATTGGTATGGGTGGAGGAGCAGTTTCTTCAGTAGCTACCGGAGAATATGGCAACATGATTGAATTAAATGCCGTGCAAAGAGCTAATCCGGAAATGCAAAAACGTGTGGCTAATGCAGTAAGAGCCATGTCAGAGTTGAGCGAGAATCCTATTATTTCTATTCACGATCATGGGGCAGGGGGGCACCTCAACTGCCTTTCAGAATTAGTGGAAGATACCGGGGGCAAAATAGCATTAGATAAATTGCCAATTGGCGATCCCACACTTTCTGCAAAAGAAATAGTAGGAAACGAATCTCAGGAAAGAATGGGCTTAGTGATGCGAAAAGTCGATTTGGACCAATTGCAAAAAGTAGCAGACAGAGAGCGAGCACCTATTTATGTAGTAGGAGAAATCACCGGAGACAATAATTTTGAGTTTTCCGATCATAAACAAAAACCTATTGATCTTAAGCTTAAGTATCTTTTTGGCAAACCTCCAAAAACCATTTTAAAAGATTCTACTCAAAAAGCAACATTTGAACCGCTAGAATACGACAATAATAAAATAGAACAATACCTGGAAAACGTGCTTCAGCTAGAAGCGGTGGCCTGTAAAGACTGGCTGATCAATAAAGTAGATAGGTGCGTATCGGGAAAAGTAGCCAAGCAACAAGCTACAGGAGCTATTCAATTACCGCTCAACAATGTAGGCGTTGTCACAATTGATTTTGACAGTAATAAAGGTATGGCTACTGCCATTGGGCATGCGCCAGTGCCTGCTTTAATTGATGCAGCTGCCGGGTCGGTACTTGCAATAGCTGAATCACTTACCAACCTAATATGGGCACCATTAACCCATAGCCTGGAGGGTGTATCGCTAAGCGCCAATTGGATGTGGCCTGCCAAAAATGAAGGGGAAAATGCCCGGTTGTATGAAGCAGTAAAAGCGGCATCCGATTTTGCTATTGCTTTAGGAATTAACATTCCTACAGGAAAAGATTCTCTTTCAATGACTCAAAAATATCCTGATGGAGATACAGTGTATTCACCGGGTACAGTAATAATTTCTGCTGGAGCAGAGGTAAGCGACATTCGAAAAGTAGTGGAGCCAGTATTAGTGGAAGATGTTGAAACTTCATTAATTTATATTGATTTTAGTAAAGATGGTTTCAAATTAGGAGGCTCCAGTTTTGCCCAAATACTTAATCAAATCGGTGATGAGGTACCTACAATACAGGATGCGGCTTATTTTAAATCTGTATTTAACGCTATTCAATATTTAATTACTCAGAATAAGATTTTGGCCGGCCACGATGTTTCAGCGGGTGGCTTAATTACTGCACTTCTGGAAATGACTTTTTCAAGCAATTCTTTCGGTTTAAGTGTAAGCCTTAATGATATACCCGAAAAAGATGCTGTGAAATTGCTGTTTAGTGAAAAACCTGGTATAATTATTCAAGTGATGGATTTTTCCAGCGTAACAGAAATATTGGAGGAACATGGGGTGAACTATCATTTTATTGGTAAGCCTCACGAAGACAACTTAATTCATATTGAACACGAAGGAATAGAACTTCAACTGGATATAGATCATTACAGAGATAGCTGGTATCGTACATCTTATTTGCTAGATAAAAAACAAACCCCGGAAAAGTTAGCATTAAAAAGGTTTAAAAATTATAAAGAACAACCTTTGAAATTTAGTTTCCCTAACCATTTTACTGGTAATACAGCTGATTTGCAGGCTACTTTTAATCGCCGTAAGCTAACTGGTTTAAAGGCAGCCATTATAAGAGAAAAAGGAATTAATGGAGATAGAGAAATGGCTTACATGATGCATTTGGCTGGTTTTGATGTTAAAGATGTGCATATGACCGATCTTATAAGTGGTAGAGAAAACTTAAAAGATGTAAATTTAATAGTTTTTACGGGAGGCTTTTCCAATAGTGATGTGCTGGGGTCAGCTAAAGGCTGGGCTGGTGCATTTTTGTACAACCCAATGGCTAAAGAAGCCCTGGATAATTTTTATGCCAGAAAGGATACTTTAAGCCTCGGCGTTTGTAATGGTTGCCAACTAATGGTAGCTCTTGATTTAATACATCCTGATTATGAGAAAAAAGTGCAAATGCGTCATAATGATTCCAATAAGTTTGAATGTGCATTTGTAAATGTAGGTATATTGCCTTCCAATTCCATTATGTTAAAATCGCTTGAAAACAGCCGTTTAGGAATTTGGATTGCGCACGGAGAAGGTAAATTTGTTTTGCCAGAGGCAGAAGAAAAATACCAAATAGCCATGAAATATAGCTATCAAGAATACCCGGGTAATCCCAATGGATCTGATTTTGCCACGGCTGCGATCTGCTCAACTGATGGAAGACACCTGGCCATGATGCCACATTTAGAGCGATCGTTCCGTCCACATCATTGGCCTTATTATGAAAAAAGAAGAGGGCAGGATGAAATTACCCCTTGGCTGGAAGCTTTTACCAGTGCCAGAGAATGGATTAAGGAAAATAAGATATAAAATGGAAATAGTAACTCAAACCATAGAATTTAGCACCAAAGGCAAAACCGACATAATTGATATTACTGATAAGGTGCGAAAAATATTGGAAGGTGCCAAGTTGCACGAAGGCATGGTTCAGGTTTTTGCCATTGGTTCTACCACGGGAGTGTCTACCGTAGAATATGAGCCTGGATTAGTCAATCATGATATTGCTAATATGTTGCAGCAAATTGCTCCTTATGGTAAAAATTATCACCATAATCAAACTTGGGGTGATGATAACGGTGGAGCCCACCTTCGTTCTACATTAATGGGAACCCATCTTACAGCCCCATTCAGTAACGGTGAATTAATTTTAGGTACCTGGCAACAAATCATTTTTGTAGATTTTGACACCCGCCCCCGCAGTAGAAAAGTAGTGGTGCAAGTGGTAGGAAAATGAGACTATTTCAAATAGTTGACAAAAGATTTATTTGATTTTAATATCTTTCATTATATCAGCGTAGGTCAAAAATCAAGTATCTGAAAATTTTTGAATTGCACAGCTATTTTCTCACCTACAAATTTCACAATTAATCCAGTTACTAATTCAAAAATAATTATCTATTCGTAATTTTTATTAATTCCCGCGTGTTTCGATGTAATTTTTTTACAATTTCAACTAATTGTGCAGATTTATCCTATTTTTGTGGGCATATTTTACCCACTTAAACGTTTAATTACAATTTTATGGCAACACTTAGATTTGAAGCGCTGAAAAGAACAGGAGAAAGAATACCTGTAAAAGTAACCCCACCAGCGGAAAAAGTATCGGATTATTTTGGTAGCTATTCTTTTGGCGTAGAAGCCATGAAAGCCTCTTTATCGGCAGATGCTTTTAATAAAGTAATGGAATCCATTAACAAAGGCAAAAAAGTAGATTTGGAAACTGCAGATGCAGTAGCTGCTGCCGTAAAGGCCTGGGCAATGAATAAAGGCATTACACATTACACGCACTGGTTTCAACCATTAACAGGAGCTACTGCAGAGAAGCACGACTCTTTTTTTGATGCCAGTAAAGGCATAGAATCATTTAAAGGCACTGCATTGGTTCAGCAGGAACCAGATGCCAGTTCATTCCCGTCCGGAGGCATTCGCAGTACTTTTGAAGCCCGGGGCTACACAGCCTGGGATCCAAGTTCGCCAATATTCATTTTTAGTCAAACACTTTGTATTCCCACTATTTTTGTGTCTTATACCGGCGAAGCGCTGGATTATAAAGCGCCATTGCTGAAAGCTTTGGGTGCTGTAGATAAAGCGGCTACTAAAGTTTGTAAATTGTTTGATCGCAATGTCACTTCCGTACACGCTTCACTAGGTGTTGAGCAAGAATATTTTGTTGTAGACGAAGCATTGTATAATGCCAGGCCTGATCTGGTAATGACTAAGCGAACAGTATTTGGCCATGCACCTGCCAGAGGACAACAATTAGACGATCATTATTTTGGCTCAATTTCACCACGTGTTTTTGACTTCATGAGAGATTTTGAATTTGAAGCCTTACGATTGGGAATACCTGTGAGTACCAGGCACAATGAAGTAGCACCTGGACAATTTGAGGTTGCCCCACTTTTTGAAGAAGTAAATGTCGCAGTTGATCACAATCAGTTATTAATGGATTTGATGAATAAGGTAGCCTTAAGACACAATCTTAAAGTGCTTTTTCATGAGAAACCATTTGCACAGATGAATGGCTCTGGTAAACACAATAACTGGTCCTTGATTACAAATACAGGTGTAAATCTTTACCAGCCAAGCAGCAGTGCTCGTGACAATTTGCAATTTCTTACTTTTTTGGTTTGTACCATTAAAGCCGTACATGAGTATGCTGATATTTTGAGAGCATCAATTGCTTCCTCCGGAAATGACTTCAGGTTGGGTGCCAATGAAGCTCCCCCAGCCATTATTTCCGTGTTTATCGGCAGTCAGTTATCAGCTGTACTGGACGAGTTGGAAAATAACGGCAATATCACTGTAGAAAAAGGTGAAAACATGTATATGAAACTGGGCATTGATAAAATTCCCGAAATCATATTAGATAATACGGACAGGAATAGAACGTCACCATTTGCTTTTACTGGTAACAAATTTGAATTAAGAGCAGTGGGTGCTGAGGCTAATTCAGCAGCGCCGATGACTTCTTTAAACACTATGATGGCTGAACAACTCACGAAATTTCATGATGAAGTACAAGCTAAAATAGACAATGGAGAAGAAAAGCGAATGGCCATTGTAGCAGTTCTAAGAGATTACATCAAAACTTCTAAGAATGTTCGATTTGAAGGAGATAACTATTCAGATGCCTGGCTAAATGAAGCTGAAAAGAGAAGTTTATCCAACATTAAAGACACACCTCGTGCTTTAGATGTACTATTATCTGAAAAATCTAATACTATTTTCAAGAACAATAATGTATTGACACACCGGGAAATGGAAGCCAGAGTGGAGATATTATTAGAGAATTATATAAAAAAGGTGCAAATAGAATCCAGAGTAATGGGTGACTTAGCCATGAATCATATTGTTCCTACAGCAATTAAATACCAAAATAAATTGGTTGAAAATGCCAATGGATTGAAAGGACTGGGTATTGACAATACCTCTGTTGTGAAAACTATTGAAAAGATTGCAGGATATATTGACTCTATCAAGCGAGATGTGGCTAATATGATAGAAGAAAGAAAGCGGGTAAATAAAATAGAAGATACCCGAGAACAAGCGATTGCTTATTGCGATGATGTAAAGGAAAAATATTTTGATAAAATCCGTTATGCAGTAGATAAGCTTGAGCTATTTGTTGACAATCAGGATTGGCCTTTGGTTAAATACAGAGAATTGTTATTCATAAAATAAATTTGAAGTTAAAGATCAAGGTGGTGATTAATTTTATATAACGAATTTTTTCACCACCTTATTTATTTCCATCCGGTAATTCCTCCACTTTTTATAAGTACCATTTAAAATAAAATTCTACTTTTTGGCTGAAAATAAAGCAGTAACTTTATCCGTTTAATAAGCTAGCAATAATTCCGGATAACTTTGAAGAAAAGATTTCTTATACTAATCCCACTTATACTCATTTGTTTTGTCTCCTACGGGCAAAAAAAGAGAGGCTTCAATCCTTATGCAGATTTTGATTCTCCAAAACCCAAAAAAAGCTTTTTTAGAGTGTTCTTAAATAAATTTACCTGGACATTGTCTACAGGAGTTGGTGCTACATTTTATGGCACAACACCTGAAAACGTTATTTTAAGTAACTCAGGGGGTAATTTATATATGGCTCCATCAGGGGGGGCTTACTATAGCAACTGGCTAAACGCTCCAGTGCAGGCTTCTATTAATACCGTTGACTCTTTGACAATCAATACTTCTGAACGGCCTTTAAAATTAAGAGGAGTAAGTACAAGTATCCCTTTGAATATTTCTCTACATTTTGACATTATGCGTTTTCGTGTAGGGGCAGGTGTTGCATTGCAATATCACCAGTTGCCCACGCTAACTCCAACAGAAGGCAGAACTTCTTTAGGAATCTACCAAAGTGATAAATCAGCTACTTTTTTCTCGCGATGGTATATTATGCTGGGGGGTAAAGTTTATCAAATTGGTGATTTTCATTACTATGCTGACGCAAACATAGGTAGTATGGGATATGGAGGAGCTTTTGATAAAGCCAATTTACAAAAGGGCATGTTTTTCAATGTTGGAGCACCTATAGAATATGAAATGAGCGAATATTTTCGATTGTATGTGCGTCCTAATTTGGAGTTTAAAAGCTATACAATGAACGTGGGGGAGAGTTACCCACTTAATGTGAGTCAACCCGCGCTTAATTTTCAAATAGGCATCAGGTACAATATACCTGATTCGCCACGGTGCCCGATAAAAAGTTGTGATACCCAGTTAAAACATCAGCATAAACATTTGGGCGCACGTGAGTATAGAGGCCAGCCGTTTTATAAAAAACAAAACCCTAAAATTGGGCAAAACTATCAAAAAATGCGCCGCTCAAAAAACAAAAACAGTAACAGACTGAAAAGTGGCAATTAATAAATTTCATTTGCTAAGTGGCAAATGAAAATTCTGCACCAAACCACACAATTTCCACATATTTTTAATTAATTAAAGGATTTTTTGCTAAATGGTTGTGTAAGGTTTTGTATTTTTGCACAACTTTTATAAAACTCATATTGACAAACTTTAACTTATGGCAGACGGAGAAAACGAAAAGTTTCCAGAGGGCAGACAGGGAATAATTCCAATAAACATTGAAGATGAAATGAGAGGCGCCTACATTGATTATTCAATGTCGGTAATAATTTCCCGTGCACTACCTGATGTAAGAGATGGTTTAAAACCTGTTCATAGACGTGTTTTATATGGTATGCTCGATTTAGGTGTTCTTCATAATAAATCATACAAAAAATCTGCCAGGATAGTAGGAGAGGTGCTGGGAAAATATCACCCACACGGAGATTCATCAGTTTATGATACTATGGTAAGAATGGCGCAACCATGGTCGCTTAGGTACCCGTTGGTAGATGGACAGGGGAATTTTGGTTCCATTGACGGAGACTCTCCTGCAGCAATGCGATATACTGAGGCTCGCTTACGAAGAATTGCAGAGGAAATGTTGACTGATATTAATAAAGATACAGTCGACTTTAATCCTAATTTTGACGACTCTCTTAAAGAACCGGGTGTGCTACCAGGTAAATTGCCTAACCTATTGGTAAATGGTACTTCGGGTATTGCTGTAGGTATGGCCACTAATATGCCTCCCCACAATTTAAATGAAATTATAACCGGCATAGTTGCTTATATTGACAACCGCGACATTACGATAGAAGAATTGATGCAATTTATACCGGCGCCTGATTTTCCAACTGGTGCTATAATTTATGGCTATCAAGGTGTAAAATCAGCTTTTGAAACCGGCCGCGGTAGAGTAGTGATGCGAGCCAGAGCAACTATTGAAGAAACAAAATCAGGCAAAAGCCAGATCATTGTTTCAGAAATACCTTATATGGTTAATAAGGCTAACATGATCGAGAAAACTGCCGCTCTTGTTAATGACAAAAAAATTGAAGGAATTTCTGATATACGTGATGAATCTGACAGACAAGGACTTCGGATTGTTTACGACTTGCGTAAAGATGCTGTACCTAAGGTTGTATTAAATAATTTATATAAATACACTCAGCTTCAATCATCATTTGGTGTAAACAACGTAGCCTTAGTTAAGGGTAAGCCTCTTACACTCAACCTGAAAGAGCTAATTCATTATTTTGTAGAACATCGTCACGAAGTAGTGATCAGAAGAACGAAATACGAATTGGCTGAGGCCGAAAGAAGGGCACATATTCTGGAAGGCTACCTGATTGCACTTGATAATCTGGACGAAGTAATTGCCTTGATAAGAAACTCTGCAGATCCTGAAACTGCCAAAAACGGTTTGATAGAGAAGTTTAAGCTCACTGAAATTCAAGCCAAGGCCATACTGGATATGCGATTGCAAAGGCTTACCGGGTTAGAAAGAGATAAAATTCAAAAGGAATATGAAGAAATTAAGAAGACTATTGAACATCTTAATAATATTTTAGCCAATGAAGATATTCGAATGGATATCATAAAAGAGGAATTAGCTGAAATAAAGGAAAGGTACGGAGATGAGAGAAGAACTGAAATAGAACATAGTGCCGATGAGATAAGCCTTGAAGATATGATTGCTGATGAAGAAATGCTCATCACGGTATCTCACATGGGATATATTAAACGCACGCCATTAACAGAGTTTAGAGTACAAACGAGGGGAGGAGTAGGCTCGCGAGCTACCGGAAGTAAGGAAGATGACTTTACGGAACACATGTTTGTAGCCAGCACTCATGCTTACGTACTTATATTTACTACTTTAGGAAAAGTGTTTTGGCTGAGGGTTTATGAAATTCCCGAAGGTACCAAAACAGCAAAAGGTAGGGCTATACAAAACTTGATCAACATAACGCCTGATGATTCCGTTCGGGCGGTAATTAATGTAAAAAACCTTGATGATGTAGATTATGTCAACAATAATTTTCTGTTGATGTGTACACAAAAAGGAACAATTAAAAAAACCTCGCTAGAAGCATATTCAAGGCCTAGACAAAATGGCATTAATGCAATTACAATTAATGAGGGTGACAGATTATTGAATGTATGCTTAACTAACGGAAACAAAGATATTGTTATTGCTATAGAATCTGGTAGAGCCATACGTTTTCATGAATCGCAAGTAAGGCCCATGGGTCGTGTAGCCGCGGGAGTAAGAGGGATTTTATTAGATAATAGAGAAGATAAGGTTGTTGGCATGGTATGTGTTGATAATAGCGAAACCAATCTATTGGTAGTATCAGAAAAAGGATATGGAAAACGTTCTTCAATTAATGACTATCGTATTACCAAACGCGGAGGTAAAGGTGTAAAAACCATGAATGTTACTTCTAAAACTGGTAAAGTTGTAGCCATTAAAGATGTGATCGACTCAGACGAATTAATGATTATTAATAGATCTGGCATTACAATTAGAATTGCCGTTAAAAATTTAAGAATAATGGGAAGAGCAACCCAGGGAGTTAAATTAATAAGACTTAATGATTCGGATAAAATATCATCAGTAGAAAAAATTGAAATTGAAGATGCAGAAATTATTGACGAAAATATTGAGGAAAATGGTAATTCAGCTCAAAATGAAAATGATGAAAATAATTCATCTGATGACAAACAATAGTTGGAATTTAAAAAATCTTGAAGTAATTTTAAACCGAAAATTTAATTAATATTTACAATGAAAAAATTAGCACTTTTATTAACCCTGAATTTATTAGCGCTATTTGCATTTGCTCAAAATAAAAATGTAAACAAAGCAGATAGGGCTTTAAAAGATAATGAATATCAGGAAGCAGTTCAATTAATTGAAGAGGCCGCCAAACATGAGAAAACGATTGATAAAGGAAAAACGTGGTACACTCGTGGCCAAATTTATCAAGCGATAGCTTTTGCTGATGAGGAAAGCGTAAAATCATTAGTTGAAGATCCGTTTGAGAAAGCGGTAGAGTCGTATAAAAAGGCTCAGGAATTGGAAGGTGAAAATAACATCAATTATGTTTTTGCCGGCCAATCGCTCAACGAAATGTGGAGTTTAATGCTCAACAAAGGCGCGGAAGCATACCAGGAAGGTAATTTTGAAGAAGCTATTCAAGCTTTTGATAAAACCAAAATGATAAATCCTAAGGATACAACCGGTTTTATGTATGCAGGTGTTGCCGCGATGCAAGGTGGTTTTTACGATAAAGCAGCTGAAAACTATTACACACTTCTTAATGATTTAGACTTTAAAGAGCTTGATGTTTATACCAGTTTGCTTTGGATAGAAAGAAATCATAATCAGGATTTAGAGAATGCTCTTTCATTATTAGAAGAAGCAAGAGAAAAATATCCTGAAAATCTTGACTTGATGAAAGAAGAGATTAACTTGCTTATAAATATGGAAAAAACTGAAGAAGCCAAGGAAAAATTAGAGCTAGCAATTCAGGCAGAACCTGACAATCCCTCCTTGTACTACAGTTTAGCTTATCTTTACGATGAAGTAGGTGAAACCGAAAAATCGATAAATACCTATAAAAAGGCAATCGAACTTAACCCAGAATATTTTGAAGCTAACTTTAACCTCGCCGTTATTTTCTTCAATAAGGGCGTTGAAGTTTTGAAAGAGGCTAATAATATGGATCTGGAAACTTATCAGAAAAAAGGGAAAGAAATAGTAGCTCAAGCTGATAAGTTTTTTGAACAATCACTTCCTTATCTTGAAAAGTCTCACGAAATTGATCCGGAGGATTTAACTGTTATGGAAACTTTAGAAACAGCTTATGCTGAGTTGCAGATGGAGGAAAAAGCAGAAGAGATTGCAGCTAAAATAGAAGAGAAAGGTGGAATGCCTAATAATTAAAATTTGATTACATTTATTAGAGTGGGTAGATAAAATGAAAAAAGCTGACAACTAAGGTTGTCAGCTTTTTTGTGAATACAAGACTTAAACTTTAATAGGATGTTTTAGGCGCATTGATCTTTTTGCTTTGATATTTGTTATTTACGTGAGAGTCGCAAGTAGAACGTTCAATAGAGCATCCTGTAATCCAGGTTAATAAAATCAAGAGCCAAAATAATTTGATTAAATGTTTCATTGGTTTGAAGTTAGAAAATCTAATTAAAAATAGCTACTCATAGATGATCACCTTATTACATAAGTACTTATGTGTTGGTATAAGGGCAAATTATGCCAAACTCGAATATTGAGATATGGTTAAGTAACTGAAAATGAATATTGAAAAAAAATTATGCTATAGTGGTGTACTAATGCTATTTATATTGAAATGCAATAATTAAGCTTTTACTATTACATTTTCGGGTAAAATATTACATTGATCATTCTCAAATCTTGAAATAGTACAATTAAATAATTGCAAATAGTAGTTATCATCAAAGTCAAATTTAATTCTTAAAACACGAATAAATTGTAAGGAATCATGGTGAATAGTAAGTTTTTAGTCATATTATCAATATTATATTTTGCTAGTTCCTCATCTATGGCCTATTGGGGAAAAACTGGCCATAGGGTTGTGGGAGAAATTGCAGAAGAACATTTAAGCAAAAAGGCCAAAAAAAACATAGAAAAGGTATTAGGTAATGAATCACTGGCCATGGTTAGTAATTATATGGATTTTATAAAAGCAGATGATAAATACCGGCATCTTAACCCCTGGCATTATGCTACCATTCCCGATAGCATAACTTATGATGACGTGGGTACACCAGAGGAAGGGGACATCATAACGGCACTTAGACAGTTGAAGCAGGAATTGATTAGCAAAGACTTTTCTCAAGGTGATGAAGCATTTACCTTAAAATCTCTAATTCACCTGGTAGGTGATATACATCAGCCCTTGCATGTGGGAACAGGTAATGACAGAGGTGGAAATGATTTGAAAGTTAAATATTTTGGAAAAGCTTCTAATTTACACAGCGTATGGGATAGTGGTATAATTAATGATCAACAACTTAGCTTTACAGAATATGCCGAAAGCTTAAATTTTGTAGAAAAGAAATTAGCTGGTCAATGGCAAGCTGACTCAATTATCACCTGGGCACGAGAGTCTAAAAATTTGAGGACAAAAGCCTATGATATACCAGAAGACAAGAAATTAAGCTATCGTTATGTCTATGAAAATATTGATGTTATTAATTTGCGTTTGCTTCAAGCTGGAGTGAGGCTGGCAGGATTACTTAATGAAATATACGGATAGGTAGAAAATAAAAGGGGCGTTAAGCCCCTTTTATTTTTACGATTTATCATCATCATGCATTTCTTTTTCTATAATATCATTATATCGCTCAATACTTTTTTTCACAATATCAATCGCAGTTTCTTTGTCTTGAAAATCTTCTACCTTCACTTCTTTGTGTTCAAGGCGGGTATAATCCTCAAAGAAACTGCGCATTTCCATGCCATAATACTTATTTAATTGCTGTATATCGTGGTAGTGAGCTACACTCATATCATTTTCAGCTATTGCAATTATTTTGTCATCTGGTTTGCCGCTATCAATCATCCGCATTACTCCAATTACTCTTGCCGAAACGATGCATAATGGAACTACATTTATTTTAGATAAAACCAATATATCCAAAGGGTCATCATCTTCAGCAAAAGTACGAGGAATGAAACCGTAATTGTGAGGGTAATATACTGAAGAGTACAAAACACGATCTAGTTTTAAAAGTCCACTTGGTTTATGTAATTCATATTTTGCTCGCGTTCCTTGTGGTATTTCAATTATGGAATTGACAACGGTTGGTGCTCTATCACCTATTTCTACCGAGTGCCAGGGGTTGTGTGAATAAATTTTTTTAGAAATCATTTATAATATTTTAATATTTTTAAAAATTTAAGCAAAGGTAAGGAATTAATACTTGCCCACTATTTGGATAATGAATAAGCTATGGAAAGGTTTTATTTCAATCTTTTATTCCAAAATAATACTTTGAAGCTAAACGGTTAATGCTTATTATTTTTTTTAAACATTTTTTATCAAATACCGTAATATTACTAGCTATATTTATTTTTTAATTTTTAAACTATTTTTTTATGACTCAACAAGAATTTGGTCATTCAGTCCATCAAAAAATCAATGATTTACGATTTCATGCTTTAAAATTTACTAAAGATCAGGACGATGCTAATGATCTATTGCAAGAAACTAAGCTAAAGGCTATTGCTAACAAAGAAAAATTTAAAACCGGGACTAACTTAAAAGCTTGGTTATACACGATCATGAAAAATTCTTTTATTACCAATTATCAGAAGAAGGTAAGACGAAATACCTTCATCGATACCACTGATAATCTTCATTTTATTAATGAGACTAATTATACTATTTGGAATTAAGGAGAAAATAAATTCGTGATGGAAGATGTAAAAAGTGCTACTGAATCTTTAGAAGATAACTTTAAAAAACCTTTTATGATGCACTTTAGAGGCTTTAAATATCATGAAATCGCCGATAAACTTAGTATTCCGATTGGAACAGTTAAAAACAGAATTCATGTGACCCGGCAGGAGTTAAAGGAGCAGCTGAAGTCCTATCATTTAGCCTATTGATTTTAGATAAAATAAAAGGAGAGCATTAGTGCGCTCCTTTTTGTATTTTCGCTTATTATTGGTAAGTTTATTTTTTAATATTAATATTAAAATTATCCTTATGAAACTTACAAAATCCTATTTTTTATTTTTCTTCATTATTATTGCTTGTCAGCCAAATCAAAATAACAGTAAAAACACCAATGATGATACTTCTACGAATGTAAGCAAGCCTCAAGAAAAAGACAAACATTTAGATGGTGATATTGATGCTCGTATAATCCATACCGTTGCATTCACGCTTAGCCATGATGATAACAGCCCGGAAGCCAGAGAATTTCTGAAAGATGCAAGACGTTTACTTTCCTCTATTCCTACGGTTCAACAATTTGACGTGCGAAAAGAAACAAGCTCAAAAAATAATTTTGAATATGGCTTTTCCATGAAATTTGCAGACCAAAATGCTTACAATACTTATAACGAACATCCGATTCATGTCGATTTTGTAGAAAATCGCTGGAAAAAGGAAGTGATTGATTTCATTGAATTAGACTACATCATAATTGATTGATATTAGTGCTTAACCAAAACATGTTCCCAATGATCGCGCTCTTTCTATCATGGGGTGATCTTGAGGTACCAGTTTAAGTTTTCCAGCGGTTTCGGAGAGCGGTACAGCAACAATTTTGTCATTTCTTAGAGCTACCATATTATTATAATTTCCACCAGCAATTAAATATGCAGCATAAGCTCCGTATCGAGTTGCCAATATTCTATCCTGCGGAGAAGGGGTACCTCCACGCTGTATGTAGCCTAAAATTGTTTCTCTTAGCTCTTGATTAATTTTATCAGACAATTTTTTCACTAAATACCTGGCGGCAGACTTACCTTTTTCTCTTTTAAGCCCCTCGGCAACTACTACAATTGATGATTTTTTATTCTTTTTAATTCGCTCGTTTAAACAATCAGCTATACTATCAAGATCATATTCAAGCTCCGGAATTAAAATTACATCCCCACCTCCAGCTATTCCGGCAAATAAAGTGAGCCAGCCTGCATTGTGCCCCATCAGCTCTATGAGCATAACTCGGCGATGAGCATTGGCAGTAGTATGCAATCGGTCAATGGCTTCAGTGGCGATGTTTACTGCTGAATGAAATCCAAAAGTATAATCGGTACCATAAACATCATTATCAATAGTTTTTGGTATACCTATTATGTTTAATCCTTCTTGTGAAAGCCGGTAGGCCGTTTTTAAAGTTCCATTACCACCAATACACACCAAGCAATCAAGCCCCAAAGCGTGATAGTTTTCTTTAATCACTTGAGGTTTATCTATTTCTTCTAAATAGTTTTTAGCTTTTTTAAAGGGTTTCTCTCTTGATGTACCTAAAATAGTACCACCTAATGTAAGAATATTGCTCAGGTCATTTTCTTCTAATTTTTTATAATCATTTTCAATTAGACCTAAAAATCCTGAGGAAATGCCATACACTTCAGCATTGTATTTTAACAACAAAGTTTTGCCTACGCCTCTAATTGCTGCATTTAAACCTGGGCAGTCGCCCCCGGCAGTTAATATTCCTACTTTCATATCTTATAGTTAAAAAATTTATCAAAAATATAAAAATACATCGGCTTATTAAAACTTAAGCATAAAACATGTAGAAATAATCAATTTCTTTTAGGCATATAGGCTATAAGGCAATTGCATTTAGCCTTAATTGTGCTAAAAATGATCAGATACTTTTCAAATATTACTTTCGTTAAATAAAATCAAATACATTAAATTATCGTTATATACGATTATTTATTTAGTTTTAAGCTAAAATTGAATATAAATGCTAAAGTTAGTTTTCCTCACAATCTCAATATTGGCAGGTCAAGTATTATTTGCTCAAACCAAAGATGAATTAATTAATATTCTTAAAAAAGAACTGGATAGGGAGTTTAATGAGCTCCAGCAACAGGATTATCCCCCATATTATATAGAATATAGAGTAAATGAAAATACCTCAAAAGAAATAAGTGCTTTTATGGGTAGTCTTATAGAATCTACCGGTTATAAAAGTAGGGCCCTGGCCACCACGGTAAAAATAGGTGATTACTCTTTTGACAATACACGCCCGATGAATGGGGAAAGTATGCAGGAGAATTTTAATTATGGGGTAATACCTGTAGAAAATAATAGTAAAGCTATTAATCAATATCTGTGGTTATTTACTGATGCTGCGTATAAGCAAGCGAGGGAACAGTATTTGAATTTAGAAAATAATTATGAGAAGAAAGAAGGTAAAATTATTGTGCCTGATTTTGCAAAAGTAGAACCCGCTGTATATATCGAGCCGGACTATTCAGAAGAATCGCTAAAGATTGAAAAAGAATATTGGGAGCAACTTTTGAAAAATGTCACAGCGCCATTTGCTGAACAAGATTCTATTTATGATGGTACAGCAAGTTTGGTAATTACTAACACCAGAAAATATTTGGTTTCTTCTGAAGGTAGTATGATAGCTCAAAATTACAAAATCATGCAGTTAACAGTACAAGGAAGCATTTTAGCCGCAGATGGTAATAAGTTGCATCTTAGTAATGTTTATTATCAAAACAACATAGAGCAACTACCTAATACAAAGCAATTGATAAAAGAAACCAGTGAGCTAATAGTTAAATTAAAAAAGTTGCAAAAAGCACCTAAGGCAGATCCTTATGCCGGTCCAGCTATATTATCTAATGAAGTCACCGGAGTGTTTTTCCATGAGATATTTGGTCATAGAGTAGAAGGACACCGTCTCAATGATGAAAAGGACGGTCAGACATTCAAAGATAAAGTAGGTAAAAAAGTATTACCTAAATTCATTGATGTCATATTTGATCCTACTTCCACCACTTATGATCAATTTAATCTGATGGGACATTATCAATATGATGATCAAGGGGTAAAATCAGAAAAAGTAGTGGTGGTAGAAAACGGAGAATTGAAAAAGTTTCTAATGTCTCGTCATCCAGCAAGTTTGGACAGTAATTCAAATGGACATGGCAGAAGCGCCGCGGGATACAATCCGGTGGCTCGGCAGTCAAATATGATAGTAGAAACATCGAAGCCCAAATCAGAAAAAGATTTGCGTAAAATGCTGATTAAAGAATGTAAAAAGCAAGATAAACTTTATGGTTATTACATTAAAAAAGTAAACGGCGGTTTTACTGCTACTGATCGGTATCAGCCTAACGTGTTTAATATTCAACCAATAGAAGTTTATAGAATTTATGTAGATGATAGGCCAGATGAATTGGTGAGAGGAGTAGATTTAATTGGAACACCTTTAACCATGTTTTCTGAAATAGCTGCTACAGGTGATCAATATGGTATTTTCAATGGCTATTGTGGGGCGGAATCAGGGTACGTACCGGTTTCTGCAGTGGCACCTGCTATTTTTGTAAAAAAAATTGAAACTCAGCGCCAGGTAGAATCTCAATTTGAAATGCCGATTTTGCCAAATCCCGCCTCTTACAATCATAAGAAAGGAAACAATTAAGATGAAATATTTAATAAAAGTTTGCCTATTATTTATTCTGAACCCAATTGCTTTTGCACAACCTGTACAGGATGATAGCCTGATACTAAAGGCTATGCAAGACGAATTAAATCGTAATCTCCAACAGCTAAGCTATAAAGATTATGAAAAGCCATATTTTATAGCCTATACCATCGGTGATATTGAGTTTTTGTATGCAAATGCTTCTTTAGGTGCTTTGATTAACAGCAATCAAAATAGAATGCGAGAGGTATATGGCCGCCTTATGGTGGGTAGCTATGAATTAAACGATGAAAATTTTGTAGATGAAAATAGCAGTAGCCAAAATGAGTTTGCCGCGGCCAGTCCTTTACCAATTGAAAATGATTACCTGGGCATTAGAAGAGCGCTTTGGACCGTAAGCAATAATATGTATAAATCAGCTGCCGCTACTTTCAATAATAAAATCAAAGCAATGGAGCAGCAAAATATCAAGCCAGAACAACTCGAGCTTGATGATTATGCACGCGCACCAAAAATCAATGTAAATATCCCTAATCCTGCTTATGACTTTGATCCGCACAAAACTAAGGAACTTGCCAGAAGTATATCTTCTGAATTTGAAAAATATCCATTTCTGGAAATTTCTGTAGTTTCCATATTTTTATATAATACTCGAATGTATTATGTTAATAGTGAAGGTTCTACAGCTGTTTCGCCATTAACAATGGCAACAATTTCCGTGCTTGCTCAAACTATTTCTGAAGACGGTGAAATGCTAGGTGACAGGATAGTTTATTATGCAAAAACTCCTGAAGAATGGCCTACAAGAGCTATCATAAACAAAGACATAGAAAAATTGGCCATGCACGTGAAAGATTTAAAATCTGCCGAACAATTTGTGGGTAATTATAGTGGGCCGCTACTCATTGAAAAGCAGGAAGCTGCTAATTTTTTGTATAGTAATTTATTCAAAGGAAGCAATGCCCTTAAAGCCACCAGAAGACCTCTAAAGCTTAATTCGCTTAGCAATAGTTACGTGGGCATGGATTATACTTCTGTAGAAGCAATGGTAGATAAAAAAATTGCGGATAAAGATTTAAACGTGGTAGTTTATTCCAGTTGGGATACATATAAATACATACCTTTAATCGGTAATTTCCATGTAGATGCTGAAGGTGTATTACCGGTGGATTCTTTACAATTAGTCAAGGAAGGCACTTTAAAGAGCTTATTAAATAATAGGACTCCCAGTCACTTATTTAAAGAAAGTAACGGTTACCTTCGCTATGGTGTAGGAGCAGGAAGTTTTTCCAGAGGCTTAACCCCTGGAATTGTACATGTTTCATCACCGGCAGCTGAATCATCGGAGCAGTTAAGGAAGAAAATGATGAAATTGGCTAAAGAAGAAGGTATGCAGGTTGCCATAGTGGCAAAGCCAATTGAAGGTATTAGTGCTTCGATAAAACCGGTAAATTTTTATAAAATTAACTTAGAAGATAGTACAGAAACGCTTCTCAGATCTGTGATGAATATTGATTTCCCCGAGAACCCCTTAAGAAAAATCATAGGGGTAGGCAATGGCGAAGTAATATTAAATATGATGGATGGTGGCAATTATAGCCAGGGCAACACCGGGCAGCCTGTGAGTATTATTGCACCTGATCTTATTCTATTAGAAGAATTTAAAATGCAAGGAATGCCAAAAACATTAACCACTGGCAACCTACCTGTAGTTTCACATCCTAATAAACAAGAGGATTAAAAAATTTTTATGTTTTTTGCTTTTTCTTTTTAGCAGCAGGAAATAAAATATTATTTAAAATAAGTCTATATCCTGGTGAGTTGGGATGCAAGTTTAAATCAGTGGGTTCTTCACCTACAATATGTTTATAATCTTCCGGGTCGTGCCCTCCATAAAAGGTCCAAAATCCCTTTCCGAAAACTCCATGGATGTAGCGCGCTTCATCAATTTCCTTTGTTTCACCCATGATTACCACATCAGGCTTTACCAGCTGTTTTTTATAAGCAGTAGTTTGCCCCATAAATCCATGAATAATTTTTTCATGATTTTGAGTTAGCATTGTAGGTATCGGATCCCACTTGGCTGAAAATTCAAATAATGTAAAATAATCGTTGTTTTCTTTCAAACCGCGTTCAAATTCCTGGTTATCGATGTTACTATATTCGTATTCTAGCGGATCGCGGCTGATGCGAAAATCTTCAAAAGCAAAAGTATTATCAAAATCGAGTTTTTGTTGAGCTTGAGGATCTGCAGGATCGCCGTCGTACATGTATTCTACAATGTCCAGGTCATCGGCTGCTAATGCTATGTCGTAGGTGTCAGTGGCTGAGCACATGGCAAAAAGAAAGCCACCACCCAATACATAATCTCTGAATTTTTTAACGATGGCCAGTTTAAGTTCCGATACTTTAGAAAAGCCATGCTTGCTGGCATAGTCTTCTAATTCATTTTTTTGTTCGATATACCAAGGAGCATTCCGGAAATTCCTGTAAAATTTACCATATTGACCGGTAAAATCCTCATGATGCAAATGTAGCCAATCATATTTGGGTAGTTTGCCAAACATTACCTCATCATCAAAAATAACATCGTAGGGAATTTCAGCATAAGTAAGTACCAAGGTAACCGCGTCATCCCAAGGCTGCTTGCTTTTAGGTGAATAGACAGCTATTGTAGGTGCTTTTTCCAACTTCATTACGTCAGTATTTGAAGATGGACTACTAAGTTGTTGAACTATTTGATTAGATTGTGCGTCAGATATAACTTCATAACTAACCCCTCGAATTACTAATTCGTTTTCTATTTTTTGGTAATGTTTTACCATAAAACTACCTCCACGATAATTAAGTAGCCAATCTACTTCAATATCACTGTTCAAAACCCAATAGGCTATACCATACGCTTTGAGGTGATTTTTTTGATTTTTATCCATGGGGATAAGTAACTGGGTAGCAAAACCAGATGATGCAATACCCATTATAAAAAGTATGGTTAATATCTTTTGCCGCATTTTTAATCTTAATTATTTACCTTTTAAATAAATTACTGGCTCAATCACAAAATAAATCTTCTAATTGACTTCAATTTTAACGAGTTTTATACTTTTAAAGTTTATTGGTGCTATAATATTTGTAAAACCAAATCCTTTAGATTAAATTTTGAAAAAATGAATTATATAGAAAACTTTCGTGAGGCATTAAGAGCTATTAACGGTAATTTGCTCAGAACAATTCTTACCGCTTTAATTATTGCCATTGGAATTACAGCACTGGTAGGGATATTAACTGCAATTGACGGAATACAAAAATCAGTAACTGATAGTCTTTCTTCTTTTGGGGGAAATTCTTTTGAAATCAGCTCTGTGCGCAATCGTGGGCAAAGCGAAAAAGGAAAAAAAGCGAAAGTCTTTTCTCCTCTTGAATATGATGAGATTGAGAAATTCAAAGAGATATTTGAAGAAGGCTCTCGTATTTCCCTTTCAACTTTTATTTCTTTTAATGCCGAAATTAAATATAAATCGGAGAAAACCAACCCTAATATCCGAATAAGAGGAGTAGATGATGAGTATTTGTCGATGCGGGGATTTGAAATATCAGAAGGGCGAAATTTTACTAAACTTGAAGTAAATTTTGGTCATAATGTAGCGATGATTGGTAATCAAGTTTACACCAGCTTATTTAAAAACAATGAAAGCCCTATAAATAAAATGATCAGTTTTTATGGCAATAAATATAAAGTAATTGGTTTGTTAGAAAAACAAGGTGGAATGGGAGGTAATAATGGTGCAGATCAGTCCATTTTAATACCAATTTTAGCTGCTAATAAACTTTCACAAGGCAACCTTGATTACGAAATTGATATAGAAGTGGCCAATACGTTAGAAATGGATAAAATAATGGGAGAAGCTACCGGGCTGATGCGTACCATACGACAAGATCCAATTGGGGGAGACAACTCGTTTCAATTAGAACGCAACCAGTCTGCCGCTGAGCGACTGCAAGAAATAAGTGGCTATTTACAAGCTGGAGCATTTGCTTTTGGAATTATTACCTTGTTAGGTGCAGCTGTAGGTTTAATGAACATTATGATGGTGTCAGTAACAGAACGAACAAGAGAGATAGGAGTGCGGAAAGCAATTGGTGCAACTCCTGCCAGAATAAGACAGCAATTTTTATTGGAGGCTATATTAATTTGTTTACTAGGTGGACTCGGAGGTATTTTGATGGGCATCCTATTAGGCAACTTGGTCGCTATGGGTTTAGGACTTACATCATTTCTAATACCATGGGGCTGGATGTTTTTGGGGGTTGTTATTTGCGTTGCAGTAGGTTTAGCCTCTGGTTATTATCCTGCCTTCAAAGCTTCTAAATTAGATCCGATTGAATCTTTAAGATTTGAATAGATGTAAGTTATTTTAGATAATGAGTATAATATTGTTCAAAAAATTTGCAAATGATATAAAACATTTGCAAATTTACTGTCGTTGTTACCCCATCTGAATCATAAAGCAGGGTTTCATTAATTTTTAATTTTATAAAAATCATGTAGGTTTTATATTAAGATTGATGTATCCCTGATTTATTTGTTGTTTAAATTGCATTTTAATCTGACTCCTGATGCTAAGAATAATCTTACTAAACACACTGTTTATGTTCATTGCTGGCATTAGCCAAGCAATTATTGCTGAAGAATTCACCTTTAAAGGCGTATATCAAGGAAAAAATATATATGTGCAAAATCCATTGTCAGATGATCAAAAGAATTTTTGCACAAAGGCTGTTTACGTCAATGATCTTTTGGTGGTAAATAATCCTAAAACCTCTGCTTATGAAGTTGATTTATCCTACCTATCAATTAATGAACCTTTATTAATCAAAATTATTCATTCAGGTGGCTGTGTTCCTAAAGTGATCAACCCTCAGGTGATAAGGGCAAAAAATAAATTTCAATTCCTTTCGGTATATGTTGATAGCAGTGTTATTAGATGGATTACAAAATCGGAAGTTGAAAATGGTAAGTATTTTTTGGAGCAATACATTAGTGATAAATGGGTAATTATTGACATGCAAGAGGCCATTCATGATAATAATACCAATCAATATCAAACAATACCTAAACATGAAAGAGGACTTAATAGGTACAGAATTAAGTATGTAACTGAAGAAGATGTCTTTTATTCTCAAGTGCAACAATTCTATGCCAAGAATTCACCTGTAACTGTAATGCCAGACACCGCTCAAGAAAAAATAGTGCTTTCAAGAGAAACTGATTATGAAATATTGGATGCCGAAGGTAACCAGGTGGCCCAAGGTAAGGCAAAAGAGATTGATCTGGTGCACTTAAGTGCTGGTTTATATTATCTTAATATCGAAAACAGAACTGAAAAAATTATCAAGAAATAGTATCTGTCGCTGACATTATTATTTTTATATTAACTACGCTCACCCATTAACCTTAATATATTTTTAAAAAGGCTTGCTTGTTTACGTATATTTTACTAATTTCATTATTTAGTATTATTGTATTTAAAGTTTAAAGTCTATGGTCTCAAACGCTGAAACTTTTCAATCAAAAACAAGTGAATTAATCGTTGCATTTGTAGAAGCTGTTAATCATCAAAATATCACGAAAATTGTAATGGGTTTGAGTGAGAATACAATTTTCTGTAATTCTCAAGGCAAAGAAATATCGGGTAAAGAAAACGTGATTCGTGCCTGGATGAATTATTTTGAGTTGTTTTCCGATTATTATATTGAAGTAGATCAGATTATTGAGAATGACCATACAGCTGTAATATTGGGATATTCGGGCGGCACTTATAAAAAATCAGTAGACGATTTGGATAAATGGAGATTGCCATCTGCCTGGAAAGTGAAACTAAACAATAGCGAAATAGCCCAATGGCAGGTTTATACCGATAATATGGTGCCCTTTGAAATAATAAAAAGAAAAATGAGGGGTAATGGATAGGGTTTTTTACGAAAATTGATTTTTTTATTTAGTAGGATAGTCATTGTAGTCACTTTGCTAAGCTGCAATTGCCTTTCCGTTAAAGCAATTACTTTTTATCCGGATACTATAAAAGATGCTTCTGTACATAATTATAAAAAAACCGATAATTCTATTCTCAGTCTTCA
>CAZQEZ010000014.1:0-47050 GCA_964592475.1 uncultured Roseivirgaceae bacterium | reverse complement strand
TTGCCAACTTATTATTATAAAGCCTTGGAAGTATTTACAAGGCTTTTTTTATGGGCTTTAAGTTAACTGTTTTTAGTGAATAAGCGAAGGGAATAGCACTAGTTGCGACTTTTCTGTTTCAATGACTATGATTTGTTTATTGAACTATTCCTTTTAATAATTATAATAGCCAGTGAATTAACCGTTGACATAAAAATAATTATTTTTCATTAGCTTGGGCGGAATAAGCATTAGGATAGTCAGCCATTTCAAAAACTACTTTCTCATTTGGACTTAATCCGGTTACAAGCATATTAGAGGTAGATTGATCATCTTTATCTTTGTAGTTCATTTCCAAAATATTTCCTTCTGGTAATTGTGAAAAATATTCTGAATTTTTTGATTTAAATTTTTTACTCAAAAATTTACTGTTTTTACTCCATAAGGAGCTAACGCCCTCAATCGGATCTTTTGATATCCAATAGTGAGCTATGTAATCCTCATCTTCTAAAATATATTCTTCGCATGTGTATCCAATTAGCTTTTTCGTGTTACCAGTTTTCTAAGTCTAGTATCAGGTATAGAATCCATCATAGAGTCATTTATTACATCTTCAAATCCAAATGCAAAACTTGATTTTTCTCCATCATTTTCCATGAGCATGATACTTGCACTCTTTTCAAAATCAAAAATCATTACTACTTGACCTTTTTGCTTTTTATCCTCATTTTTAATTTCCATTGCTGAGTAGGATGCATCATCGGCTAAATATGATTTCATTTTTACTGGGTCATTTGCTTTGCCTTTTTCGTCGGTGCTAGTTACTTCCATATCTGCACTACCAGTAAAAGAATATTGATCAGCAGTAGCAACATTGAAATTTAAATTTTTAAGAAAGCTTCCATTTCCCTTTTCATTATTATTTGCGTCCATTTCTTCCGGTCCATAAAAACCTTCAAAAGCTTTTTCTACTTGTCTTTCGGTAACTTTTTGTACTTCCTGTTCAACCTGTCGCTCTACAGCTCTTTCTGCGCCTCTTTCAGCGGCTTTCTTAAGCTTTTGTAAAAATTGGCCATTTGAGTACAATGAAACTAACGATAAAATTAAAGTGCATATAAGTGTTCTCATATTATATTTATTTTAAATTAAAGATAACCTATTAAATTGAAATTCATTAAAGTAATTGATCACTATAAGTATTTTAATGGTGTTTCTTAAATAAAGGTAAACAACTTTTAATGGTTTTAAGAGTTTCAAGATTATTATGTCTAAGCTAATTTACACAATATTTTTCATCTTTATTCTTAGTATTAATCCATTAACGGCCCAAATAGCTATTGATATAGAAACTGGAGCCGTGTGGAATGGATATAATAATGTTGAAGTCCCATTAGGAAATGGATCGAGATTTTCTTTAACTGAAAACGCGCAAATAAATAGTAACGGATTTTATCGTATACAATTATTATTTACTACGGGAGAGGTACATACCATTAGGTTTTTGTATGCTCCCTTAAGGTCAATTTCTCAAGGTAATTTTGCAAATGAAGTTTTTTTTAATGACAAAATATTTGTAGCTGGTACAAATTTTACCGGAATTTATAAGTTCAATTCTTATAGAGCCACCTATAGGTATAACTTTTCAACTTCCGGTACTATTAAATGGGGCTTAGGATTAACTGCAAAAATCAGGGATGCAAAAATAGAATTAATAGGTGATGGCACACAGTCAGCTAAAAATGATCTCGGCTTTGTTCCACTTGTTAATTTTAACTTTGAATGGCAGCCTAAGCAAAACTTTTCCTTTCAACTGGTTGGTGACGCTTTAATATCCCCCTATGGACAAGGCAGAGCTGAGGATGCACTTTTAGCTTTTAGATATCATTTTTCTCAAACTTCCTTAAAGCTTGGATATAGAATTCTAGAAGGAGGTGCCAATGTTTCTGAAGTTTACAACTTTACCTTATTTCATTATGCAGTTTTAGGTTTTACAGTGGAATTATAAACTATTTGCAAAAAATCTTACATTTTCTTTCATAATTGAAGTTAATTGTCGAATTTCATATTAAATAAGCAAAATAGTAATATGAGAAAACACAATATTAAAGTAGTAATAAGCATTTTAATTTCTTATTTGATTCTACTTAGTTTTTTCCTCTCTATATAAGTAAATTTGAAATGCACGCTCAAAAAATAGGAACATCTATTATTCTTGGTGTTGATGTAATATTTTTATCAATATAATAAAGTAATTTTTGAAACTATTAATTACTGCTTTTTTGTTACAAGTTAAAGACATTAAAATTTATTTCTCTGAAAATGTAATGTGAATTTGTTTTTATTTTGTAATAGATTTGGAATAAAATTTGGTTTACTCGAAAATAAAAAATTTAACTATGAAAAACGTTTTAAGTATTTTACTAACACTAGCAATAGCGATAAGTTTTATAGCAGCAATACCTGCTGATAATGATAATCCAATTGCTAATGCAGGTATGGCAAAATTTAAATGGGACAAAACTACACATGATTTTGGTAAAATTGAAGAGAATTTACCTGTTGAGCATAAATTCGCATTTACCAATAATGGTAAATCTCCTTTAATTATTAGCAATGTAAGGCCATCTTGCGGTTGTACTGTTACCGAGTATACAAAAGAACCGGTACCTCCTGGTAAAAAAGGTTTTGTGAAAGCAACTTACGATACCAAAAGAGTGGGTATTTTCAATAAGTCAATAAGGGTAACTGCCAATATTGAAGGTGGAACTGAAATGCTGATGATAAAAGGCGAGGTTGTACCGGAAGCAGAAGCCATAGAAAGTAATTAATAAAGTAAACTGAAACATTAGATTTCTACACAAAACCCAGTCAAATAGTATTTGACTGGGTTTTTATTGTTAACCTCACCCATATCACCTACTTTTCATTAAAAATATTCCTTTAGCTAAAGTTTAATAATAATTATCAATCGTAATAGAAATTAAAATAAATGAGCATTTAAATTCAAGTAACACATTTTTAATGCTTAATTTTGCACTCTTATTTTGACATGTGGACATCTCTAGCGCATATAGTAATTAAATTTCGGTTAACACTGATTATCATTTTAGCATTGGTGACAGCTTTTATGGGTTTCCATGCCAAAGATGTAGAACTCAGCTACGACTTTTCAAAGGTAGTGCCTGCAAATGACCCAGCCATGGTTGAATTTAAAAAATTCAGGCAAATATTTGGGGAAGACGGTAATGTAATTGTAGTTGGTTTAAAAGATAGCACCGTATTTAAAACCGATAATTTTCGCAGATTAAAGTATCTGAGTAATGAATTTAGTAAAATTGAGGGCGTTGAGGGTGTAATATCTCTGCCGGACTTGCAACGGCTCATTAAAAATAAATCCGGGATAAAAAGATTTGAATTGGAACCAATCTTTACTACAATTCCTGAAAAGCAAGAAGATCTTGATAGTATGCTCAATTTGGCCACGGAGCAAAAGTTTTATCAGGACCAAATCATTAATTCTAAAAATGGGGCTTTGTTAATTTTACTTACGATTAACAAAAATTTAATAAATTCTCCTTCACGGCTTAACCTTATAGATGATTTACAGCAAGTTGGTAAGGCTTTTGAAATATACACGGGGGTTGAATTGCATTATGCCGGTTTGCCGTTTGTAAGAGCTATCGTTTCAGAAAAGGTAAAAAAAGAAATGCGGATGTTTTTGATCCTTTCAGTATTGATCACCGCCATTATCATGCTTTTCTTTTTCCGTTCCTGGGATGCTGTTTTATTCCCGATGATAATAATTGCCGTAGTGGTCATATGGTCCATGGGAACTTTAGCTTTATTTGGTTTTAAAATAACTTTGCTTTCCGGTCTTATACCGCCAATTATAGTGGTTATCGGTATTCCTAACAGTATCTATCTTTTAAATAGATATCATCAGGAAATAAATAAGCATGGCAATAAAATGAAGGCACTTAGTAGGGTAATTAGAAAGGTAGGGCTGGTCACTTTACTAACAAATGCTACTACAGCAATAGGATTTTTGGTATTGACTACAACTGAAATCACTATCTTGAGACAGTTTGGAATAGTTGCTGGTATCAATATTCTTGCAACATTTTTCGTAAGTATTATTTTAATTCCAGCTGTTTTTTCTTATTTGCCTGCACCTCATGGTAAGCAACTTCGACACCTCAAATTTAAAGCTGTAGACAATACACTCAAATTCCTGGACTTATTAGTTCATCGAAAAAAATATACAGTATTTGTAATAACCGGAGTAATATTAGTTATTAGTGTTTTTGGTTTATTACAAATGCATTCTGTTTCTTATATGGTGGATGATATTCCTAAAAATAGCCCTGTAAAACGAGACTTGGCTTTTTTTGAAGAAAACTTTTCAGGGATAATGCCCATGGAAATTATTGTAGATACAGGGAAACCTAATGGCATTACAAGAGGAAATACATTGAATAAAATTGCTACTTTAGAAGCCTTCATAGATTCTATAGAGTATGTTTCCTCTCCTTTGTCTGTGGTAAGTTTTATAAAAGCTGCAAGGCAAGCGTTTTATAATAATAACCCATCTTATTATTCACTGCCCAATAACTACGACAAAAACTTTATTCTAAATTATTTTAGAGGTAATTCAAATCAATCTGGTTTGTTACAATCTTTTGTAGACTCTACAGGTCAGCAAATCAGAATATCGCTCAATGTTGCGGATATAGGTTCGTCTAAGATGGATTCTTTGATTAATTTAATTCAACCGAAAGCTGATTCAATTTTTTCCGATACCGGCATGACAGCCATTGTTACAGGCACCTCGCCAATATTCGTAAAAGGAAATAAATTTTTAGTTGAAAATCTTCGGATAAGCCTTTTATTGGCTTTTGCCTGTATCACCATTATTATGGCGTTGCTTTATGGAAATCTGCGAATGATAATTATAAGTATTATACCAAACGTAATTCCTTTAATGTTAGTAGGAGCCATCATGGGATTTGCCAATATAACCTTAAAGCCATCTACAGTTTTAATATTTAGTATAGCTTTTGGTATTTCGGTAGATTATGCAATTCATTTTTTAGCTAAATATAAACAAGAGTTAAAAGCTAATCGTTATTTTGTAACCGTTGCAGTTTCTAAAAGCATGAAAGAAACAGGTTCTAGCATGGTATACACTTCAATTGTATTATTCATGGGTTTTATTATTTTCGCCGCTTCAGGCTTTGGCGGTACCAAATCGTTGGGAATATTAACCGCAACTACATTATTATTATCATTACTTACAAATCTAATTGTACTGCCATCACTATTATTAGCTTTCGATAAAGGAAACAGGAAGAAAGGTTTTCCAGCAGTTTTGGAACATTTTGATGAGTTTTATCATGAAGATGAGGATGAAGAAATAGATACCAATCGCTTAAGAGTTAGAGTAGAGAACAATATGAAATCAAGAAATTTTGATGGCTACCAGCATGAAGTATAATTGTAGCCAACCTAAAATGCAGAACTAATTATGAAATATAAAGAATATAAACAGTTAAACTACGCTGAAGTAGGTAAAGAAATTCTGAATTTTTGGAAAAAGGACAAAATATACGAAAAATCTTTAGAAAACAGAACGCGAAATTTTGTCTTTTATGAAGGTCCTCCGTCTGCTAACGGAACGCCAGGTATTCATCATGTAATTTCACGAGCTGTAAAAGATCTTTTTTGCAGGTATAAAACCATGAAGGGTTTTAAAGTAGCCAGAAAAGGTGGCTGGGATACTCATGGTTTGCCGGTAGAGTTGCAAGTGGAAAAGCAATTAGGAATTACTAAAGAAGATATTGGTAAAAAAATCAGTGTAGAGCAATATAATCAAAGGTGTAGAGAAGCAGTAATGAAGTTTACTGATGAATGGAATGACCTTACTGAAAAAATGGGTTATTGGCTTGATCTTGAAAATCCATACATAACTTATAAGCCCGATTATATGGAAACACTTTGGTATTTGCTCAAAGAGTTTCACAAAAAGGATTTGCTTTACAAAGGATATACAATTCAGCCTTATTCTCCTGCCGCCGGTACAGGTTTAAGTTCTCATGAATTAAATCAACCCGGATGCTATCGCAATGTAAAAGATACTTCTATTGTTGCCCAGTTTATGTTAAAAAAAACAGATAAGTCAACAAAAATTTTTGATGCTGATGATGAAGTGTTTTTACTGGCCTGGACCACCACTCCCTGGACCTTGCCCGCTAACAATGGGCTTGCCGTTGGAGAAAATATAGATTACGTAAAAGTAAAAACTTATAATCAATATACTTATAAGCCTACTAATGTTGTATTGGCTAAATCATTGGTTAATCAATACTTTAATTCAAAAGCTGCAGACATACCATGGGAAAACTACCAGCCTGGAGATAAACTTATTCCATTTGAAATCACAGGAGAATTTAAAGGAAGAGATTTGTCTGGTTGTAAATATGAGCAGCTTATGCCTTATGTTCCATTGCCAGATCCTGCCTTTACAGTGGTGCCAGGAGACTTTGTAACAACTGAAGAAGGAACCGGAATTGTTCACATAGCCAAAACATTTGGTGCAGATGATTATCGCACGAGTGTAAAGTATGGTATGTCCGGAGTAATGGTAAAAGATGAAGATGGCAAAGAAATGCCAATTGTAGACAAACAAGGAAAATTTGTAAAAGACATTACAGATTTTGCTGGCATGTATGTAAAAAATTATACTGGAGAAGACGAAAATAGTCCTGACTATAAGTCAACAGATGTTCTTATTGCCATAAAGCTGAAAGAAGAAAATAAGGCATTCAAAGTTGAAAAATATGAACACTCCTATCCGCATTGCTGGCGCACAGACAAACCAGTGTTGTATTATCCACTTGAATCGTGGTTTATAAAAACAACCGCGTTCAAAGACAAACTGGTACAGCTAAATGAAACTATTAACTGGAAGCCAGCCTCTACTGGTACAGGTAGGTTTGGCAACTGGTTAGAAAATTTGGTAGATTGGAATTTGAGTCGTTCACGATATTGGGGCACACCATTACCCATTTGGATCACAGAAGACAAAAAAGAGGAAAAGTGCATTGGTTCAATTAAGGAATTGAGAAAAGAAGTAAACAAATCAATTGAGGCGGGATTTATGGATAAACCGTTGCCGGAAGAAGTTGACTTACATCGTCCTTTTGTGGATGAGGTGGTGCTGGTAAGCGATAATGGGGAAAAGATGTACAGAGAACCAGATTTAATAGATGTTTGGTTTGATTCAGGATCTATGCCTTATGCACAATTGCATTTCCCTTTTGAAAATAGAGAAACTTTTGAAAATAACTTTCCTGCCGATTTCATTGCAGAAGGAGTAGATCAGACCAGAGGTTGGTTTTTCACCTTACACGCAATAGCTGTAATGCTGTTTGATAAGGTAGCCTTTAAAAATGTAGTGGCCAATGGATTGGTACTGGATAAAAATGGCAACAAAATGTCTAAAAGGCTGGGAAATGCAGTCGATCCTTATAAAACCATTGCAACTTATGGCCCCGACGCTACTCGCTGGTACATGATTGCCAATGCTAACCCCTGGGACAATTTGAAATTTGATCTTAATGGGATACAGGAGGTACAGAGAAGGTTTTTTGCTACATTACAAAATACATATTCATTTTTTGCTTTATATGCCAATTTAGACAATTTTCAATATCAAAATCCAATTTCTATTCAAGATAGAGTAGAAAGCGATCGTTGGATTATATCGAAATTAAATACACTTATTAAAACCTCTGATGAGTTCTATGAGGATTATGAACCTACTAAGGCAGCTAGAGCAATAGCAGATTTTGTGGTAGATGATTTAAGTAACTGGTATGTAAGATTAAACCGCAAACGCTTTTGGAAACCTAGCGAAAACGGAAGCCAAAAGATGGCATCTGATAAATTGGCTGCTTATCAAACATTGTACGAATGTATACTTACTGTAGCTAAGCTTATGGCGCCTATTGCTCCTTTCTATAGCGAGCAATTATTCAAAGATCTAACGGGAGGATCACAAGTCAAAGAAGCTGAATCTGTCCACCTTGCTGGTTTTCCAATAGCAGAAAATAGCCTGATTGACGATAATCTAGAGGAAAAAATGGAATTGGCTCAAACTATTTCTTCTTTAGTTCACTCATTAAGAAAATCGCATAAATTAAAAGTAAGACAGCCTTTGCATAAAATATTATTGCCCGTAGCCAACCAGAAAATTAAAAATCAAGTTCAAGAGGTTGAAAATATAATTCTTTCAGAAGTAAACATTAAAGAGATAGAATATCTTTCAGATGATAATAGTATATTGGTTAAACGCATTAAACCTAATTTTGCCAAGCTTGGTAAACAGTACGGTTCCAAAATGAAAGATATCAATAAATCAATTCAGCAAATGTTGCAGGAAGATATTGCTCAGTTAGAAAGAGAAAATGCTTTTACTGTCAAGGTTGCTGGAGAAAACATAGCGCTAACTAAAGAAGATGTTGATATCTCTTTTCAGGATATCCCCGGGTGGTCAGTAGCTTCTGAAGGCCCGGTGACAGTTGCCTTAGATATCACTATTACTGATGAGCTAAAGCAGGAGGGGATAGCTCGGGACTTAGTGAATAGGATTCAAAATCAACGAAAAGAAATGGGTCTGGAGGTACAGGATAAAATCAGAATTGAAATTAAAAAAAATAATGACCTGATAAATAAGTCGTTGGAAGCTTACAAAGATTACATTTGCGCTGAAACGCAAGCATTGCAATTAAGAGTTACTGATAAATTGACAGATGCGAATTCAATAGAGGTAGATGATGCTGTAATCCAACTTAAAATAGATTTGGAAAAATAAATAAATTATAAGGTGAGATATTTAAAATTTTATATGCTGAGCCTGGCAATTATACTAATTGATCAGATAGTAAAATTGGTAGTCCATTTTAATATGGAAATGGGTCTGGCTGGTCAAATCAAAGTGTTTGGCGATTGGTTTAAGCTGCATTATACTTTGAATCCGGGAATGGCCTTTGGCTTGGAAATTCCTTTTGCAGAATCTAAGTTGATATTGACTTTATTTAGGCTGGTAGCTATGGTAGGTATTGGTTACTATTTATTTATGTTGGCCAAACGAAAAGTACCACAAGGCCTTATTTGGTGTGTTGCACTGATTTTAGGTGGTGCAATTGGTAATGTTATCGATAGTACTTTTTATGGTGTATGGCTTGAAAATGCTCCTTTTAATGCTAGAACACCTTGGTTTCACGGTCAGGTAGTGGATATGTTTTATATAGACATCTGGGAGGGTAGGTTGCCAGAATGGATACCTTTTATAGGGGGTGATTATATGGCACTATGGCCTATATTTAACATTGCTGATGCCTCTATTTTTGTAGGTGTAGCGATAATATTAATATTTCAGAAGAAATTCTTTAACGAGAAAAAAGAACTTTCTGAAGAGAAAGAAACAAAAGAAGGTAGCATTGCTGTAGAGGAATCATCTAGCGAAGAAAATACGAATTTCGATAGTCAAAAATCAACTGAATAATAAAAAGCTATAGTTTAGTTTTCTTATCAACGTTTATAAAACCAACACAATAAAAAATCCGCAAGAAGCGGATTTTTTATTGTAAATTATATCAATTATCAACCAGTAAACCAAATTTAAAGTAAGAATCCTGACTTTAACTATTGGAATATTTACTGATTTTACTACTTCATGAATTTCTCATAATCTTCAACTGTTCCATTATCCAGGCAGCATTCGATTATTTCTCTTCCCAGTTTATCTAGGTCAGGAGTTACAAAATTTTTCAGCATACGATTGAAAAATTCATTTAATATTTCAGCACCTTTATCGTAACCTTCGGTTCCAACTTCCCTTTGCAATTCTACTTTCAAGAACCATGGTGGAATTGTTCGGCCTTCAAAAGTCATGTAATTGAGTGCATAACCCAGTACATGGCAGCGGGCAGGTTCGATTTGTTCTTTACTAAAAAAAGCATTCCCTTTTCTAGCGATATAATCTCTGGTAATCCATTGTGGCATAAACCCTGTTCCCCAGGCTCCAATATGTTGGTTAGGCGTTAATATATACTGAACTGCAGGGGTTTGCACAATTTGATTTAATAATAAATTGGCTTGTTTTACTTTTTTACCAGTAGCAAATGGCCAGTAACTACCAACTCCTTCACTACTTATTCCCTCGGTCTGAATAATACTTGGATTAGCATATCCTCTAGGGGCAACAAGCCTCCAAAGCCAAGCCAATGCTGGTGGCAATAGATGCAAGAGCCCAACTATTCCATAGTTTGGATCATCATTAGTACAAGGTGGTGTGCGTAACCCAATACTCCTAATATCAATACTTACCGGTTCGGATACTATTTTTGGAACTATACTTCGTGGTACAATTACTCGTGGATTAGGACATGGCTTATTAGGCTCATCATACTTATGATCCCAAATTAATGCCCTTCCACCTGGTACTGCTTCAATATTCATGAATAAAAGGGGCTTTGAAGGCACAGCAGTTAACCTTTCTAGTTCAGGATCTGTTCCATAACTTGTTATATGGTCAACCCTTATAAACCAACCATCTTCAGCATCTTCAAGCCAGAGCTTATCATTATTTTTTTGTAACGCCGGGTGGCATAGCGCCATATCGTCGGTTACTGGTTTTAAATCACATGTTTTCGAAAGCTCTAAATATCGTGTATCATTATTGAGAATATTTCTACCCAGTAACAGCCTACCATCTGACATTCTGTGGGGTTGTTGCAGCATTTCACTTTTACCCCCTCCACTTGCTCCTTCGTGCATAAATGTTACGGTATTGTCATAGGGAGTTTGTACTTGTACTACAGAACAGTGGGCTGTGACCCAACCTTCCTCTTCTCCTTGTCCAATAAGCATTCCATATACACCCTTTTTCGCACTTGGGCCGGGATAAAGGTTATAACTGAACATTTCATAATTGTTGGGCTGACGATTGTGCACTACTACTTGCTTACCTTCAAAGTGAGTATGGCGGAAGGGTGGCGCCGTGTAAATAAATGCAGTTGGTTTAAAATCGTCTTTTAATTCATCCGGGTTTATGATACCTTGCAACAAGGCAAGCCCAAGGCCAAAAAAACCTGCATTTGCCGGTATTACTGCCGCAGCATTGTATCCCATGCCAGGTTTACCAGCATAAAAGTAAAACATGGCAAGATCCTGAGTTTTTAACCAGTCGAAGGTTTCTTTTCTTAACTGTTTAAAATCATAGTCATACCTTTCTTCAAATTTACTTTTATCAGTAGGGAAATCATCAGCGATCACCATACATTTGGGATCTCTTCTTCGCATGTATGCTTCTGTATAATTGGCAGCTACACCATTCAAGACCTTATATACTGACGCCTCGTGAAATTTCTTTCCATCAGGAAGGTCATAATATACCTCATGTTGCATGCTGTCCTTTCCGCCCACTGCCAGATCTACTAAATCCTGAATAGTTTTGGCAACAGTCACGCTAGGGGCTTCGTTTATCAGCTCTTTTAATTCTGTAGCAGAATCTAAATTTAATATTGGATCGGTTAATGTGCTCATAGCAATTATTATTTATATAGTTAATGATATAATCGTAAAAGTAATTCACTGTTAAAAAAATAGCAAAGCTTTCGTATAATTATATACTTTTTAATATTTAGAAAAACACTCTCCTATTTAAATTCAAATATGGTAATGTTTTGTTTATTTGATCATGACTTTTATCAGAAAAAACTATTTTTCTTAAAAAATAATAAAAGAATAATGTCATATCATGCCTCTTGCTTTTAATTCAAGATATTTATTGATAGCGTTTACGGTTAAATCTTCAGGAGCAGTAAGAACTGAATGAATGCCATGTTTTTTCAATTCTTTTACTACCATTTTCTTTTCATAGGCAAACTTTTCGGCAATTGTCTTCACGTAAACTTGCTCCAGAGTTTTTGGCTTACTTTCTAAAAGTTCATTCATTTCTGTATTTAGAAAGAAAATGGTTACAAGCAAGTGCTTTTTTCCTATACGTTTTAAATAAGGCAACTGTCTTTCTAAGGAAGACAATGATTCAAAGTTGGTGTACAATAAAATGAGGCTTCGGGTTTTTATTTTCTTTTGAATTTGAGAAAACAAACTGTGAAAATCTGATTCTTTAAAGGTTGTGCTTTGATTGTAAAGGGCTTGCAAAAGCAAATTCATTTGCCCACTTCTCTTAGAAGCGGGAATTATTGTTTCGATTTTATGTTGAAAAGTAACCAATCCTGCTTTATCAGATTTTTTAATAGCTATATTACTTATGGCTAGGCTGGCATTGATTGCATAGTCTAATAAGCTCATACCATTAAAGGGCATTTTCATTACCCTGCCTTTGTCAATAATACTATATACCTGTTGCGATTTCTCATCCTGATAGGTATTAACCATCAATTGCGATTTACGTGCTGTAGCTTTCCAGTTAATAGTTCTATAATCATCGCCTGCTACATAATCTTTTATTTGCTCAAATTCCAGGTTATGGCCTATCCTTCTGATTTTTTTTATGCCACTTTCTTGTAAATTGTTAGATATAGCCATGAGTTCATATTTTCGCATTTGGATGAAGCCAGGATAAACCGCCAAACTTATGGGTTTATCACGTTTATACCTTCTTTTAATCAGTCCTATTACTGAGTGGGCATACACATTTATATAACCAAAACTATATTCCCCCCGGGTCACTGGTGTTAGAGCGTAACTTAATTTTTTTCTTCTTTGAGAATGTAATACAATTTCAAAAATTAGATTTCTAATTTGAAATTGAGGTGGTAACTCATCTATCACTTCAAAATTCATGGTAATGTTATACTTATTGATAATTATTAAATGGATTTGGTTTTCATCACCATTTGATAATTTATCGTGTGTGGTTTTTCGATAAGCTTCAACCCCATTTTTCGTATTATACAATAAAATTAAGTCAATAAGTAATAGTCCTATTAAACAAAAGAAAACTATAATTGCTACCTGATAAAATACACTGTAGAAGTATCCTACTATAAATATAAAGGCCACTATACTTAATGCGAAGAAAAGTCTTTCTTTTAGAAACAGTGATTTTATACCCTTCATTATCTAGGCACTTCAATTTTATCCACTATTTGTTTAATCACAGAAACGGTGTTCGTGCCTTCCATTTCCTTTTCCGGGGTGAGGAAAACACGGTGCGAAAGTACAGGCGGAGCTACAAATTGAATATCTTCGGGCACTACAAATTCTCGACCTTGTATCGCCGCAAATGCTTTAGAGGCTTTAAACATAGCTATAGTAGCTCTTGGCGATCCTCCCAAATACAGGTCGTGATGCTCACGAGTAGCTGCAACTATTTGAGCAATATACCTGGTGAGCTTTTTTTCCATGTAAAGCTCGTTTATTGTTTCCCTGAGTTTAATCACATCATCCCCGTTTAACACAGGATTGATAAATTCAAGTTGGGCTTTATTTTTTCGGCTCTGATATCCTTCCAAAATATTTACCTCTTCTTCCAGAGAAGGGTAGTCAACATCTATTTTAAATAAAAATCTATCTAATTGGGCTTCGGGTAAACGATAAGTTCCTTCTTGCTCAATTGGATTTTGAGTGGCTAATACTAAATAAGGTGGTTCCATGGGATAGGTCTTTCCATCTATGGTAACCTGCAGTTCTTCCATTACTTCAAAAAGAGCAGCCTGAGTTTTAGCAGGAGCTCTGTTTACCTCATCTATCAAAATAATATTAGAAAATATTGGTCCTGCTTTAAATTCAAATTCAGAATTTTTAACATTAAATACAGAAGTGCCTAACACATCACTGGGCATCAAATCTGGCGTAAATTGAATACGAGAAAATTTTGAACCTATAATTTTTGAAAAAACTTTGGCAGTAAGAGTTTTAGCTACTCCCGGCACACCTTCTATTAAAACATGCCCATCAGCCAACAAGGCGGTAAGTAATAAATCAATCATTTTTTGCTGGCCAACGATTACTTTTCTTGCTTCCAGCCTTATTTTTTCTACTTGATTTTTTAATGCAGATAGGTCTATTCTACTTTGAAAAAGATTTTCTTCGTTCATCAGGATTAGCTATTTTTAAAATTCCATGCAATTAAATGAAGTTTTAGCAGAAAAAAAAGAAATGAATTATAAAAGATTTTATGAAGAAGGAAATCCTTGAAGGTTGGAAAAGTTGACCTTTTTCTTCACAATTTTTCAATTGATCGAAAAAGGTCAAAATAATTGGCAAATAAGGAATATTGATTGTATAAGTAAATTTTTAACATAATGGTTCATTTTATTATTAAAATAAAAAAATATTTGCCTGTTCATTTACATTTATCTTATTTTTATGATTACTCTTAAGATAAATTCATTTCTTTGTAAATTAGGCTAATTTTAGCACTTTTGCATGGTTAAATTGGAGCACAAAAAAATTTGAATGCGAAATTTACAGACTTTTAAAGAGCTGCTCGGACAGCCAAAAGATATAATAATTACTACTCATTTTAAGCCTGATGCAGATGCACTGGGCTCAAGTTTGGGATTAGCGGGGTTTTTGAAAAAGAAAAATCATAATGTAAAAGTGATTACCCCTTCCGATTATCCGGAATTTCTTAATTGGATGAGTGGTAATGATGAGGTAATTGTATATCAGGAATCTACGAAAGAATTGAGTTTTAGCTTGGTAAAAGATGCTGATATAATATTTTGCCTTGATTTTAATAGCTTGAGCCGAATCAACGGATTGGGTTCTCATGTGCAAAAGTCAAAGGCAAAAAAAGTCTTAATCGATCATCATCTAGATCCTGACAGGTTCGCCGATTTTGAACTTTGGAGCACCGAGGCGGCTGCCACAGCCGAATTGGTTTATGAATTGATGAATTTGTTAGAAGAGCGGCATTTAATTGATAAGCCAATTGCTAATTGCTTGTACGCGGGCATTATGACAGATACAGGTCAATTTAAATATAGTAATACCACCAAAAATGTACACCTTGTTACCGCAGAGCTGATAGAGCTTGGAGCTGAGGTTGCCAAAATTGGCGAATTAATATATGACAATAATTCCCTTAACAGATTAAAATTCCTGGGTTTTGCACTTAGTCAGCGACTTAAAGTAATAGAAAAATTTAATACTGCCTATTTTTACATAAGTAATGATGAATTGCAAAACTTTGAATCTAAAACTGGAGATACTGAGGGTCTGGTTAATTATGCACTTTCTTTAAATAACATCATTTTTGCTGCAATGATTATTGAACGTGACGATGAAGTAAAGTTAAGCTTCCGATCTAAAGGCAATTTTTCTGTAAATGATATTGCCAGGTTGCATTTTGAAGGAGGTGGCCATAGAAATGCAGCTGGAGGGCGCTCCGGAGAACCAATCGTAAAAGTAGTTGAGAAATTTGAACAGCTATTACCGCAATACCAAGAAAAATTAAATGAGACCAATAAAAAAATTAAATCTGTGGCCGTATAGTTATTTTCTGATAATATTATTGACCTTTGGTTGTACCTCTGATAAAAAAGAAAAAACGCCTGGGGTTGATATTCAATTCATCGGGGCTAAAGCATTAAAAAATGTTAAACCCGGCCAGGTGATAGTATTTAATATGCTATTTCGTAATGATGAAGGAAAGGTAATAACTGATACGCAGCTAATGGATGAATTAGTTGTAATTAAATACAATGATTCTATTTGGGATAAATCAGGGCTATTTTATCAAGCACTTAAACGAATGGGAGAAGGTGATTCTGCGATTTTTACAATTCCTGCTGCTAACTTTTATAATAAAGCTGGCCAAGAACTGCCAAAAATATTAGAAGAAGGTGATAGTTTAACTTTCCAATTAAAAGTATTAGAATTAAAATAAGAAATACTCATTCCTAAATTATTATCGAATGCAACTTTACTTCGTTAATAAGTGTCATGTGAGTTAATGTAAGATTGTTAATAAATTAAATAAAAAAAAATGAATATAGTTCAATATGTTAAAGGAGTTTTATTTTTTTTGGTAGTTATTTTGTTTCAAGGATGTTTTGAGGCAGATGAACCAAATTCGGCCATAAGGGAAGAAAGTGATAGAATAGTAGCTCAATATATAGAAGATAATAATATTCAAGCTACAAAAAGCAATCTTAACTATTATTATGAGCCAATTACACAAAACCCTCAAGGTGCTGATGTGCAATCCGGGGATATTGTTGGTATTTATTATGAAATAAGCCAGCTCACCGGTCAGCACATTGATAGCTTGACCGCGAGTATGGGCGATCCTGCTCTTTTTGTACACGTGGCTAACCGAGAGAACATAACAATTCCAGCGGTTGCCAATTTGGGTCTTACCTGGATGAAAGAAGGAGAAACTTATCGATTTTATGTTCCTTCTTATTTGGCTTATGGTACCTATTCAAATGATACATTGATGCCAGCTAATGCTAATATAAAAATGGATGTAACCGTGGCTCTTGTAACTGATAGCACCGGCAGAGCAAATATGGAGAATGAGATGATATTAGATTATTTATCTGAAATGAGTATCTCGAATTACCAATTGCTCAATAATGGCGTTTACTATTATCAAAATGAGGCAGGTTCGGGTAGTTTACCCACCGCGGGTTCTTTTTTCCAATTAAATTATAAAGGTTTTTTTGTGGAAAATGGAAATGTATTTGATCAAGCTGATTCAGCAACCTTTCAAATGGGTAGCAATAGCCAAGTAAGAACTTCTAATGGACAAACTATACCGGGCTTTTCGATGGGAATAGCTGAAATGGTAAAAGGAGAAAAGGGAGCGGTATTAATCCCTTCTGCTATGGGTTTTGGTGCCGCACAAAATTTTCTAGTGTTTCCGGAGGCTATTTCATCATCAACATCAGTTATTCCTCCTTATGCCCCTATTGGTTTTGAATTGGAATTGTTAGAATAAAGGTGCGCCTTAATACATAAAAAAACGGGGGTCAAAAAGACCCTGTTTTTTTCGTCTTTTTTTCTGTTTAAAGTAAATAACAGATATTATGAAGCTATGCTTTATAATATTCTACTGTATTTCCTGATAATTTTGCTACCTTGCTTACTAGCATTTCCTGATCTGCTTCCTGTAGTTTTACAAAAGAATTTGCTAAATCTATTTTCTCTTTCAGCATCTTGGCATCTTTTGCACCTGTTACCAAAACATCATTGGGCATACTTAAAGCAAAATGTATCGCGTCTTTTACTGATATTTTATCAATTACGCGTTCTTGCATATCTCGATTACCTTCAAAACCACCTCCCCAAAAAGCTCCTCCGGCTAATGTTTTCATGGCAATAATTCCAGCCTTCTTTTGCACTAGTAGTGGCACTACATTATTTATAAAGCTATTGTAGCTAGGGTCAAGTAAATTTATGGGAAGCATATTAGCTTCAAGTAAATCTCCTGTTTGTTCAAATACGTAAATATTTGCTTCAGGTCTTTTATGGCCAGAAAAACCTATATGTTTTACTTTGCCGCTTTCTTTGGCTTTTATAAAAACATCCAACATTCCATTATCGCGAATTTTATCAAAGTCTTCTTTAGAATCTACTTGATGCATAAGCCACAAATCAAGATAATCAGTTTTCATTCTGCTTAACGATCCATCCAGATGCTCTTGTGCTGTTTTGCCATCCCTGGCTTTAGTTTTTGATAAAAGAAAAATTTCTTCCCTGTATTTAGGGGTAAGAAGGCGGCCGTATTTTCTTTCGTTTTCTCCACCCACGTATGATTCAGCAGCATCAAAAAATCTTATACCACCTTCAATGGCTGTTTCAATGGTTTTTTGTGCTTCTGTATCAGTCATTCGGCCTACATGAAATCCACCTACACCCATCATGGTTACCATTCGGCCCGTGTTTCCAAATTTATTTAGCGGTAAAAGCTTGCCCCATTTATCACTTTTGCCAGCTAAGGCACTTCCTTGCAGAGAAATAGGCAGGCTGGCTGTGACAGCACCGCTAGCAGCAATTTTTATAAATTTTCTTCTTTTCATTTGATTTCAAGCTTTTTGATTTAAATACTTAAAACTATAAAAAAATAATATAGTTTATCAAGCTACTTTCATAGCTACCAATCCTTTATATTTATATAATTTAATGGCAAAGTGATTGATAAGGAAATTCTTCATTCGATTATGGGCCATTAGCTCTCGGTGGCTATTGCAATAGAATACTGTGGCTTCTAATACTGCTTTTAAAAAATTTTCATGTTTTACAAATTCTTTAATCAATTGCTGAAATGATATTTCCCATTCTTCTTGATAAAACTCTAGTGGAGACCTACCATCGAAGCATATTGGTAATTGATTGTCAGGGTTTTTGAAACGATAAATTCCACAAAGGAAGTTGTAGAAGAATTCGAAATTTTGAAAATTGTAGTTTGTGGAATTTTTTATTTTCAGAACTGCAGAGTCAACCAGTCCTAAAGGGTTGTGGTAAGTAAGGTAATAGTTTTTGACATGATCAATCATTGCCTTCAATAACTTTTCCCTTGTTTGCAGCTGAGCCTCTTTAAGCAAATAATTTTTATCGTATTTAAACAATTTATTCGGATATCGAACCATTATTCCAGGGGTTTCACAAAGATATTGAATTAACTAAATAATTTAAATATCTTGTGAAAAAATACTTGTGATTTTATTTATCTGGCTGAGCTACGGCTAATAATATTGCCAAAAAAGATACTATTGATAAAAAATCTGTTGGTGCCATACCAAAATGCCCTAAAATTAGGATTGTCGGCAAAATTTACTATTAATCCCCGGCCATAGCTGTTTAGGGAAATTGCTGCCGAATTACTTACTTTATCTAATACTTCTTCGGCAACATAACCACTTACCAGTGGGTTGCTGGTATAAATCACCGGATTGGCAAATGGATTAGGTACCGGTTGCATGAAATAATTACCGTTTTTGAAAAGAAAAACCTCTTTAGTGTTTATACCATAATTAATAGGGTGAGTTAAATCGGCTATTCCTTTAAAAATTGTTCCGTTAATATCTTTGGCATCTCTTGCTTTGCGATAATCGCTGTAATTTTTCTGCATTCCTGTAGTGTCAGGTTGCATTTTTAAAAAATTCGATTTAGATATGCCCTGGCTGTGCAACCAGCTAACTGCGCCTTTCACTGCTATTAATGTGCCCCCATCTTGTAGCCAGCGAGTAAGCTTTTCTTTACCTGAAGTGCTTAGCATGCCATAACTTCCATTGGGCATCAATATCACGTTGTACCGGTTCAGGTCTACTCTTGAAAATATCTCGACTGATATTTTTGTTACTGGCATAGCAAATCTTTGATCGAGCAAATGCCACATTTCCCCACTTTCATAACTGCTTACACCATCGCCGGATAGTAAAGCAATAGCGGGTTTTTGAAGGCTTTCTAAGCTTGGGCTTCCTAAGCTTGCCCCTGAAAATGACAAGCCGCTTTTAACACCAATGATGGCCAAGTGATTATCTTCTGCTATTTTTTGCAGATAATCGTATAACTGCTGATCGCTCATTGGTTGCTGCTGAGTAGGAACTACAATACTACCGGGCAAGAAATTGCCTCCTGAAATTTCAATTGTATCCGTGGCTACACTGGCTTTTAATCCCCGATTAAGAATTTGGTAAAGAGCTTTGCCACTTTGATAATGCCAAGGCAAAATATACGCGTAACTATTGGCATCACCATGCACTTTACCAATGGGCATTTCCAATTTTGCATCATTCGTTTTGATCTGCTCCAATTCATTGTTTCTCAACTTAGCGAAATGAAGATGCATAGCCATTGGAAAATTCCAGGCCGAAATGTCATAAAATAAGCTATCGGTAAATTCTGTTCTGGTTTCAAATATGGCTTCTATGAGTTTATATTGCTTCTGCTCAAAGAGAACTACCAAACTTTTTTCAGCTGGAAAATCAATAGAGTTTTTGCGGTAGCTTTCATTACTTAAGGAGTAATTGATTTCATGCTTTTCTAATATTTCGGCTAATGCTTTTAAACGATAAATGTCGTTTCCTGCAGTTACAACATAGGCTTTTTCGGCTTGATTGCCGGCTAAATTTATGGCATTTTCATAAAACTCTTTTTGATAGTTAAGCAATTCATTTTTCATAGCTCTAGCTGCAGCCAGCGTAGAAAGAGATACCATAAATTGATTGCGTATGGTAAAAGAAAAACTTAAAGTGCCATGAATACTTTCTTGCAAATGTCCGCGAGAGGATGCTTGCTCAAATAAAATCCCGATAGAACCATTCACATCTGGGTAAGTTGAGCCTTTTCCATAATAAAAATCATCAAAACTTTCTTGTGTATAATACAATACTTTGCCTTTTTCCAAGGCTTTAGCGTGATATTCAGCAATTTTTCTAGTCAGCTCCTGGTTTTTACCCGGGGTTAAAGGATGTGTTCTCGAAGGTATGCCAGGCTGAAAAAAGAATGTCGAATTGGTTCCCATTTCGTGGTGATCCGTCAAAACATTGGGTTTCCAGCGGTGAAAATAATCAATTCGACCTTTGCTTTCAGGATGTTGCAAAGGTAGCCAATCCCGATTAAGGTCAAACCAATAATGATTGGTGCGGCCTCTTGGCCAATTTTCGTTATGTTCTCTATCCGCAGGATCTGCCACTAATGCTTTACTTTTATTAGCATTGGCCCATTGGGCAAATCGATTAAGCCCGTCGGGGTTGATAGTAGGGTCTATTATAATTATTGCATTTTGCAAAAGCTCATCAATTTCAGTGCCCTGAGCAGCAGCCAGGTGATAAGCTACCAATACGGAGGCATTGGCTCCACTTGGTTCATTGCCATGTACGCTATAGCCTAGCCATACAACTACTGGCATATTGCTAATATTGGCATCACTATTTACAGTAGGGTCACTCCATTGAACATGTTGTTTTCTGATATCTTCCAGGTTGGCCAAATTTTTAGGGGAAGAAATAATTAATAATTGGAGGGGCTTTTGCTCATAACTTTTACCGTAAGATTCCATTTTTATTCTGTCAGATGCTTCGGTAAGTTTTTGTAAGTAACCAGTTATAAGTTCATGACTCAAATGCCAGTCACCTATTTCGAAGCCTAAATATTCTGCCGGTTTTATAATGCTTTGGTTATAGGTATACTCTTTTGGAAAGTAATAATCTAAAGAGTTTTGCGCATTGATATTGAAATATAAGATGACAAAGATTAGTGTTAGTATTTGTTTCATGAATAGTTAAAACTATATTTTTTAAAAAAAAGACAATGCCTAAACACCATTCATTTTCAGGATGTTTAACATTGTCGATTTTCTATTGATAAAAAAATAAATATTATCACCCAAAGCTATAAGCTTTAACAAGGCTTAATCTTCACCAATCCACGATTTTACCTCTTCAAGGGTTGGGTTTTTAATATCCAATTTCATTTTTTTTCGTAAGCCGCAGATATCGTTAAACAGCTTATTGGGTGAAGTTTGTTGTAATTGCTCAATAGTAACGATACCAGCTTTCTGTAGTACGGGTACTAATTCAGCTCTTATACCTTTTTTTACAAAATCTTCCTCTGTAGCCATTTTAGGTTTTTTCTCTGGCTTCATTTGAGGAAAGAATATAACGTCTTGAATAGATTTGGAATTAGTCATAATCATTGTTAACCGATCGATACCTATACCCAAACCTACTGTAGGAGGCATGCCATGCTCCAGTGCACGCAAGAAGTCTTCATCAAGAACCATGGCTTCTTCATCTCCACGCTTACCAAGCTCCAATTGATCCTCAAATCTTTTTCGCTGGTCTATCGGGTCATTTAATTCGCTAAAGGCATTGCAAATTTCCTTACTATTACAAATCACCTCAAATCTTTCTACCAGACCCTCTTTACTACGATGCTTTTTAGCCAAAGGCGACATTTCAATTGGGTAATCTGTAATAAATGTAGGCTGAATTAAAAAGGGCTCAACTTTTTCGCCAAATATTTCATCAATTAATTTGCCTTTACCCATTGATTCATCAATGGGTACTTTTAAATTTTTTGCTGTTTGGCTTAGCTCTTGCTCATCCATAGTTGAAATGTCAATTTTGGTATATTCTTCAATGGCTTCAAACATAGTATACCTTTTCCAGGGGCGCTTAAAATCGATTAGGTTTTCTCCTACATTTACCTTGGTAGAACCATGCAAAGCAATGGCTACTTTTTCAACCATTTCTTCTACCAGCTCCATCATCCAAAAATAATCTTTATAGGCCACGTAAAGCTCTACCTGGGTAAACTCCGGATTGTGAAATCGGGACATACCCTCATTTCGAAAATCTTTAGCAAATTCGAACACCCCTTCAAATCCACCAACAATTAACCTTTTTAAATAAAGTTCATTGGCAATACGTAGATATAAGGTGGTGTCCAGCGTGTTGTGGTGTGTTTTAAATGGCCTTGCAGCAGCACCACCATAAAGTGGTTGTAAAATGGGGGTTTCAACCTCAAGGTATCCTTTATCACTTAAAAAACTTCGGATTGAGTTAACTAATTGTGACCTTTTTCGGAAAGTATCTCGCACTTCCGGGTTTACAATTAAATCAACATAACGCCTACGATATCTTTGTTCCGGATTTGAAAAGGCATCATGAATTACTTTATTGCCTTCTTTATCTTCTGTTTCTTTAACTATAGGCAGCGGTCGCAAGGATTTAGTTAAAATAGTTAATTCCTTTACTTGAAGCGACATTTCTCCTGTCTGGGTCTTAAATAAAAATCCTTTCACACCAATAATATCACCTATATCCAGTAATTTTTTAAATACAGTATTATAAAGTGTTTTGTCTTCATCAGGACATATATCATCCCGTCGCAAATAAATCTGAATCTTGCCAGACTCATCCTGCAATACCGCGAAAGAAGCCGATCCCATAATTCTACGTCCCATCAGTCTTCCGGCAATAGATATCTCAGTTTTTTCCTCCGCAAGTTTGTCAAACTCTGATTTAAGTTTAGTAGTGCTATAGTCAATTGGATAGCTAGAAGCAGGGTAGGGGTCAATCCCTAATTTTTCAATCGCTGTTTTGCCTTCTCTTCTTATAATTTCTTGTTCGCTCAATTGCATGATGTGTATTCTTTTCGATTTTATAAAATTAGGTGCAAAATTACGATAATTAAAAAAAGAATAGAACGGAAAAGTTTTATTTATGTCTCGAAAGTACTGATAAACAATAAGTTTTCGGAAAAAATATTTATTTTATGAAAAGGAAAATAAATATAAAAAACTCATTAACAGGTAATTAGCTAATATTGCTTAGGAATGTAACAAAAATTTGCTCAAAAAAGATAAAAGCAGCCACGCTTTATGAGTAGTAATTAACAGAAGATGATTTTATCAAATTTATAATTGTGTAAATTGGTTTTTGATAAGAAAAAAAAATTACTCGTGTAATATAGCCATATTATTAGATAAACATTTAAAAAAAAAGCACTGTATTTATGATTATTTTTATAAATTATAGTAAATTTGTACAAATATCTACTGCCAGCTGATATGTAACTTTTTAAAGTAAATGTAATATTTTTGTTTTAAAATAAACATTCAGATAATATTAAAACAAATATCATTTTTGATTTTTATATAAGATATTAACATTAGCCAGAAGCTAGAAATAAATTATCGTAACAAAATGAAGAAAATTAACAGTATCATAATTTTAGCTGTAATGGCATTATCTGGTTTTATACATGGTAATGCTTCTGCTCAAGTCTCTCCCGTGTTAGAATGCGTTGTGGAAAATGGAGATGGCTCCTATACAGCTTTTTACGGATATAATAATCAATCTGATCAGGCCTACACGATTCCTATTGGCAATGGTAATTTTTTTACACCAGGTAATGATTTAGGCCAACCCACCGTTTTTGAGCCAGGCCGACATATAAATGTTTTTTCCTTCGATTTTATATCGGGAAATTATGTTTGGACTATAAGAACTCCCGGTGGCTCTGGCAGGACAGCTACTGCAAGTCCTGGATCCCAGGCGTGTTCAATTCCAAGCGCAACAATTTCAGGAGATGCATTATTATGTCGTCCGTCTGACAAAAGTACTGTTGTGATTGATCTTGAAGGAACTCCTCCTTTTAATTTTACCTATCAAGATGGCGATGGTAATGAATTTGATGTTAATAATTTTCAGGATAAAACTTATACTTTTCAAACCTCATCATTAACCACTTTTACACTTCTTTCTGTTCAAGATGCATTCAAAACGGGAGATGTTGATGGTAGCGCCACTATTGAAATGGCACCGGAGGCTACTGCAAGATTCTCCGGGTTAACAAAAGGATCGGTAAATATATGTGAAGGATTTACGACTAATATAGAAGTTACTTTTACAGGTACAGCACCATATTCTGTTACAATTGTAAGGCAAGATGAGGCTATTGAAGAGCAGATAGTTATCAATAATATCACAACGGATGTCTACACATTTGAAGCAGCATTGCCTGGTATGTATTACCTCGCTGCAATGAGTGATGCTAATTGTGAAGGAGATGTAAATTCAAGCGTTGCAGTAATAGTTGAATATTTTGATTTGCCTACCGCCGAAATAAGTGGAGGAGGTCAATTTTGTGAAAACGAGAATGCTAGCCTAAATTTAAATCTTACAGGTGAAGCTCCCTGGCAGGTAGTTTATCAAAACCCTTCAGGTGAAAATGTAAAAATAGAGAATATAAATAGTAGTAATTATACACTCGATATAGACCAACCCGGAGAATACACTTTAATATCAGTAGAAGACGCTAATTGTACCAATGAGGCTTCAGGTACTGCTACAGTAAATATAAATCAGGCACCAACTGCTACAATTGCTGGTGGAGGAGATATTTGTGGTGAAGCAGGAGGCGTTGATGTCACTTTCACATTTACCGGTAATGCTCCATTTGATATAGTTTATACCAATGGGCAAGAAAATATTGAAGTTAATAATATTGAAGATAACTTTTATCAGATAGAGGCCATAACAGCGGGAACTTATTCATTGGTAGCTTTAAACGATAAATTTTGTAGTGGAACAGTAAGTGGAGAGGCAGAAGTTGTTAAAAGTGATTTTCCTGAAGTATCTTTCATTATGGATCAAAATACATTTTGTGCCAATGATGCCCCTGTAAATTTAGAAGCGACTCCCGACGGAGGTTCATTTAGCGGGCCTGGTGTAAGTAATGCACAATTTGATCCGAAAGAGGCCGGCGTAGGGGCGCATGTAATTACTTATTCATTTACAAGTGAGCAAGGCTGTACTAATTCGGCAAGTGCAACAGTAAATGTTGATGCCTTACCAACAGCTACAATAAGCGGTGGTGGGGATATTTGCCCGAGTAGCGAAGCCGCTACTATAAATGTAAATTTAACCGGTGAAGCGCCATTTAGCTTTACCTACGCAGTGGGTGAAAATGATAATACGATAACCGGCATAAATGAAAATCAATACAGCTTTACTACAGCAGAAGCAGGGACATATTCATTAATAAGTGTGTCAGATGCCAATGGCTGTGCCGGAAGTGTAAGTGGAGAGGCTGAAGTGATCTTTATTGATGAAGAACTTGATATTTTAATAGTAGGTGAAGAAAGTTTTTGTGAAGGAGAAATGGTTACACTAGCTGTCACAACTGATGCAGAATCAGTTTCGTGGTCAACTAACGGAAAAGGATTTATTGACAACATTAATGCTACTACAATAAATTACACCCCAGCTGAAGGTGAAACAGGTGATATTATATTTACCGTAACAGCTGCAAATAAATGTACCAGTGAAACCAGGGACGAAACAATTACCATTGTACCATTTCCTAACGCCTCTTTTTCTTATCTGCCAGATGAGAATTACCTATTTGTAGCTATTGAATTTTACCCGGTGGAAAATAATGCCGATTCGTACACGTGGAATTTTGGTGACGGGAATGTTTCCACCGCAAAAAACCCTGTTCATGCTTTTGGTTCAGTAAATGATTTTGAAGTTACACTTACTGTAGAAAACCAGGGCTGCGAAAGCTCCTCTTCAGTAATAGTTTCTGTTGCCGAACAACGAGTAATTTATGTGCCTAACATGTTTAGCCCATCAGCAGCGGATCCGGAAAATAGAGTTGTAAAAGTTTATGGCGAGGGCATATCACCTGATAATTTCTTGTTTAGAATATTAAATAGGTGGGGCAATACTTTATTTGAAACCACCAGTCTTGATTTGGCACAAAATCAAGGGTGGGATGGAAGAGCCAGAAATGGTGAGATGCAAGCCATTGGCACTTATACATATATTGTAAAAGGTATGTTCTTAGATGGAGTACCATTTGAAAAAGTTGGAACAGTAACATTAGCTAGATAGTGAAAAACATGAAACTAATAATCTTAATAATATCGATAGTAGCAATTTCCGCTTTTAAAGCAGAAGCACAAGATCCTGTATTTTCGCAATACTACAATGCACCGGTTTATTTAAACCCGGCATTGGTAGGTGATGAGGATGAAATGTTGATTAATTTTAATTATAGATCACAATGGAGCGCGTTGCATCAACCTTACTCAACTGCACAAACTTCTTTTATCTATCCATTTTATAGAGATATAGATAAGCAGCCAGTTAGTCAGTTAGGAGGATTGGGTGTCTCTATTTTTAACGATATTGCTGGTGTAAACCGAGAATTCCGAACTATTGGAGGAAGTGCCTCTTTTGCCTATAATCTTCCTTTGAATAGACAAAATCAAATATCATTTGGAATAAAAACCAGTGTAATTAATGTAAGAATTGATGGAAGTGATTCTCAATGGGGTTCACAATACATTCCGGGCGTTGGCTTTAATCCCGGTGACAATCCCGCGGATCAACAAAATTTTGAAAATAAAACTGTTTTGAGTTTGACTCCCGGAGCTTTTTGGCGTTACCGTACCAAAAACAATTCTGACTTGATCCAAACAGCGTTTTCAGGTTTGGCAGTAGAACATTTAAATGCTCCTAACGCTGCTAATTTAGATGGACAAACTGATCGAATGCCGCTGGTGTATAAATATCACGGGGGAATGGTATTTGGCATAAACGAACAATTTAATTTATCTGCTAATGTATTAACTTTATTTAGTGATAAGCTAAATCAAACTAATGTAGGAGCATTTTTATCCTATTTGCTAGCATCTCAAGGCCAGGGGCTGCTTTCAAATTCAATTCTTCGCTTGGGAACGTGGCACCGTTGGGATGATTCTTTTATTTTATCTACCGAGTTCATTACTAATCGTTTTCAAGTAGGTTTCAGCTATGATTGGAACGTAACAAGCTTAAATAATTTTCAAGGCGGGGTAGGTGCTTATGAAGTTTCTTTAGGATTGAGATTTAATAGAATAGCACCGCCAAAAGTTCGTTACTAACTCATTTACAACTATTTACTTAAATTAGATAACCAGTGAAACATTCAGCTCTTTGTATATGCTTATTTCTTTTTAGCAACTTAATGCGGGCTCAGGAGGTTCAATGGGGTCATTCCATTGTTGAATTTTCTTCTCAATTAAATGATATTTATGCTTCGGCTAATCAAGCCTTAGGTGAGCCAGATGCCATGTTTAACGAATTGGCTGAAAATGCCTGGCAACCTGAAAAGAGATTAGCACTAGAATACCTGGTTGTAGATTTTCAGAAAGCCATGAAAATTCAACAAGTTGCAGTGGCTGAGTCTGCATATCCTTCGGCTCTAACTCAGCTTTATGCAATAGATGAAGATGGAGAAGAGCATTTTCTTATGGATTTTGACCCTGCAGAGCTTCCTCTAAGAGCACGACTTTTTCGAATTTATTTTGATCCTACACCATACAAAGTAAAGGCTGTAAAATTTATTTTTACAAACAAAAGTTTTTCGGGAAATTACGCGGTAGATGCAGTGGCCGTTTCTGACTCAAAGATTCCAATTTCATTTAGAATAGACCAGGAAAATATTCAGGACTACTTTGTAGCCGAAAAGCTAAGTAAAACGATTAATAGCGAGTACCGCGAATTAAAACCTTTAATTTCACCTGATAATCAAACTTTGTACTTTAGCAGACAAAACCATCCGGATAATTATAATGGAAAGAGGGATCCCGAGGATATTTGGTATTCCAATAAAGATGAAAACGGTAATTGGCTACCAGCAATAAATATAGGTCAACCTTTAAATAATAAAGGTCCAAACTTTATCAGTTCCATCACACTCGATGGCACTTCAATTTTACTGCTGTTGGGCAATCGCTATATAAAGAAAAATAAAATGAGTGCTGGTTTATCTGTAAGCAGAAAGACAGCCGATGGTTGGTCCTATCCTGAACCAGTTAAAATAAAGAATGATTATAATTTGTCTTTTAAAGCCAATTTCTTTTTAGCCAATAACCAGCGAGTAATTTTGATGGCAATTGAAAGAGATGATTCAAAAGGCAACCGCGATTTTTATGTTTCCTTTAAAGAACAAGATGGGACATGGAGTGAGCCTAAAAATATGGGAGATAAAATTAATTCGACTTTTGAAGAAGCTTCACCTTTTTTGGCTGCTGATGATAAAACAATGTTTTTTGCTTCCAAGGGCTTCAATGGATTTGGAGGTTATGATATTTTCATGACGAAAAGATTGGATGATACATGGGAAAATTGGACTTACCCTGAAAATTTAGGTTCTTCTATTAATTCTAGTTTTGACGACATATTTTTTAATATTTCCATTGAGGATGACTTCGCTTATTTTTCCCGTAGTTCAGAAAATGACGTAGATGTTTATAAAGTAAAAGTTCCTTATTTTCATAAGCCAGATTTTATAGTAAAAATTAAAGGAAAGGTAATGCACGCCTGGACTAATGATCCAATTGAAACAGATATACAATATTTCAGGGAAGAAGATAGGGTGGAAATCGCACAAACAAATTCCAGCGCAAGCACTGGCGAGTATCAATTAATTCTACCTGCCGGTAAAAACTATCGATATTATGCGAACTCCACCGGGTATGTGCCTCATCAAGATTCTTTGGATCTTACAGCCATAGAAAAAAACACTACCATAGAAAGGAACATTTTTTTGATACCAATAGAAACGGAGCAGCCTCTTACTTTAAACAATATATTTTTTAAGTTTGCCACGGCTGAATTACGTCAAGAGTCTTTTCCGGAGCTTGATAGATTATTAGATTTGCTAAAAGATAACCCTAATATGCGAATAGAAATATCAGGTCATACCTGTAGCCTTGGCATCGATGAATATAATCAGGAACTGTCGGAAAAACGCGCATATGCCATTTATGATTACCTGGCAGAGCGAGGAATAAGCAGGAAAAGATTATCAGCAGTAGGTTATGGTGAATCTATGCCTAAAGCAAGTAACGAGACTGAAGAAGGAAGAATGATCAATAGAAGGGTTGAGTTTAAAATAACCAACAATTCGATTATCACTTCTACTCAGCCTTAGTTTTTTTTTGTGATTTTCGGCGTTTCAGTTCTTTTTTTATTAATAGAAACTCACGACTACTCTGGCCAGCCATTGAAGTGTTTTCTTCAGCTCTGCGAAATAGATAGGGCATTACAGCTTCAATTGGCCCATAAGGCAAGTATTTGACTACGTTATAACCAGCTTCTGCCAAATTAAAAGAAATATGGTCGCTCATGCCATATAATTGGGCAAAAAACACATTTTCATCTTTTTTTGCAATCCCATACTTATCTATCAATACCGACAAATAATAGTTGCTGTATTCATTGTGTGAGCCAGATACTAAAGCTATTCTTTGTTTATTATCTATACAAAATTTCAAAGCATCATTATAAGCATTGTCAGTAGCATCTTTATCAGGTAAAATAGGGTCTTCATAGTTTTTTTCAGCGGCTCGCGCCCTTTCCTTTTCCATATAGGCGCCTCTTACTAGTTTGGCTCCCAAATATATATTTTCTCTGGCAGCCATTAAAAATGCTTTTTTTAAACTCTTCAACATGTTTTTCCTATACATTTGATAGGTGTTATACACAATTGGTTTTTGCTTATTGTAGCGCATCATCATTTCATATACCATATCATCAATCGGATCCTGGTACCAGCTATCCTCACTATCTACCAATATTCGTACCCCGCATTGATGTGCAGTACTGCAAATTTGGTCGAATCTATTTTTTATTCGATCTTGTGCTGCTTTTTCCTCCGCGGATAATTTTTCATTCAATTGTATTTTTTCCAAAATTTTCTTAGAGCCTAAGCCGGTGGGTTTAAATACGGAAAATGGTATATTGGGACTGTTTTTTCCTTTTTCAATCGTGAGAATTATCTCGTTTGTGGTTTGATCGTAACTTTCTTCTGTTTCAGCTCCTTCCACTGCAAAATCTAAAATTGCTTTAATGTTATGAAGAGCCAATTTTTCTATTGTGTTTTGGCATTGAGCAATATTTTCACCTCCGCAAAACTGTTGAAATACCGTTTTTTTTATTATGTTTTTTATCGGTAAATTGAGTTTTAATGCTAACTTTACACCTTTTGTGCCCAAATTGCTAAGGATGTAATTATTGATGCTGGCAAATAGCAGAAATGTTTTGTTCAATTCCTTATTAGATTTGGCGCGAAATGCAATTTCAGTATTATTAAAGTCGTATTTGAGTCGGGTATCCATTTTATAATTTAAATAATACAAATATATTAAAAAGGATATCTTTAATAATTTTGTTTTAAGGTTTTTGGAAAAATAGATTGGAGAAAAGTAATGAATTTTAGTGAAATGAACGAATGGTTTCCTGATGTAAAGAAACCTTTAATAATTGCCGGCCCTTGTTCCGCTGAAACGGAAGACCAATTATTTGAAACGACTAAGCGGTTAAAGGAACAAAATATCAACATTATACGTGCAGGAATATGGAAACCTCGCACCAGGCCTAATAATTTTGAAGGTATAGGCATACAAGCTTTAAAATGGATTCAAAATATCAAAAAAGAGCTTGATGTAAAATTTGCCATCGAAGTGGCTAGTCCGCATCATGTATTTGAAGCTTTGAAGCATGGCATTGATATTCTTTGGATCGGTGCCAGGTCTACTGTAAATCCGTTTACTGTGCAAGAAATAGCCGATGCTTTGAGTGGACTTGATATACCTGTTTTTGTAAAAAATCCTATCAATCCTGATATGTCTCTTTGGTTGGGTGCAATGGAAAGAATATCCAACGCTGGAATTACTAAGCTTGGGGCAATACATCGTGGCTTTTCTTCAAATCAAAATACAAAATACAGAAATGTACCGATGTGGCAAATACCCCTTGAATTGAAAAGTAATATGCCAAATTTGCCACTTATTTGTGACCCTAGTCATATCGCGGGCAACAGAGAAATGATTTTTGAAATTTCTCAACGTGCGCTCGATCTTGATTATGATGGTTTAATTATAGAGTCTCACCGTGATCCTGATAACGCATGGAGCGATGCCAGACAGCAAATAACACCTGATCAGATGCATGACTTGCTTACCCAATTGAAAATAAGAAAAGCTACTTCTGAAGATAAGGATTTCATTAATCACCTGGAAGATTTGCGAGATCAAATAGATAATATTGATCGTGAACTATTTGAAGCTATGGCTGCAAGAATGCGCGTAGTAGATAAAATAGCCTTTTATAAAAAATCAAATAACGTGACAGTATTTCAAAAAAATAGATGGAAGGAGATTTCGGACAGCAGACGCAAACTAGCAGAATCTTTAAACCTAAATCCAAAATTTATGGATGAAATGTTTAAACTGATTCACGATGCGTCAATTAAACGTCAAACAGAAATTATCAACGAAACTGAAAATACAGAGATAGCTAATAATAAATAATTAGGGAAATAATGTTGCCGGAATACATAGCCATAAGTGATAAGATAGAGGACGAGTTAAATCAATTTTTAGGCTTAAATAGTTATTCTTCAATTGCCGTTTTGGTTGATTATAATACCCTAAAGCATTGTTACCCTCTGATTCAATTCAGTTTGCCCGACCATTTTTTAATTAAAATTAACCCCGGGGAGGAAAATAAGAATATTGACACTTGTAAGTATATATGGTCGGAAATAACAAGGCTTGGTCTGGATAGAAAATCATTAATGATAAATTTGGGGGGTGGAGTAATTGGCGATATGGGTGGCTTTTGTGCTGCAACTTATAAACGGGGCATACAATTTATCAATATTCCAACTACACTTCTTTCGCAAGTAGATGCTAGTATAGGCGGTAAGTTAGGTATTGATTTTGCTAATTTTAAAAATCATATAGGAGTATTTAAAGACCCTGCCAGGGTATTGATAGACCCTACTTTTTTAAGAACATTGCCCGATCAAGAGTTAAGATCAGGTTTTGCTGAAGTGATTAAGCATTGTTTAATAGCTGACAATAGGTACTGGCAAAAGCTTGCTGAAAATGCTTTTATATCTCAGCCGTGGAATCAATTAATACCTCATTCCATTGGGGTGAAACAGCAAGTAGTAAAGCAGGACCCTTTCGAATCAGGATATCGAAAAGTACTTAATTTCGGACACACCATAGGTCACGCGATCGAAAGCTATTTTTTACATGGTGAGGAAAAACTTTTACACGGGGAGGCTATTGCTATAGGTATGATAGCTGAAAGCTACTTGTCCATGAAAAAATGCGGTTTACCTATGGAAGATGTTACTAAAATTAAAAAATATATTAGTACCATATTTACTAAAGTAGACTTACCTATTGATAGCTGGAATGAAATTGTAGCTTTGATGACTCAGGATAAAAAAAATGAGAAAGGAGAGGTACAAATGGCATTAATCACTTCTATTGGAGAAGCTGTTTATGATATCAAAGTTGATCAACTGGAAATAATTGAAGCAATTAAGTTTTATCTGGAAAATTAATTGGGTAACAATCCATAATGCTGAGCTTCGTTTTTCAATTTGAGTTTATCTACCGGTACTACTCCTAGCTGTTCACAAACAATGCCCCCTCCAAGGTTGCTTAGGCTGGCAATTACCTCTGCAGATTGATGTAATGCTACACATAGGCTGGCAATACTTACCACGGTATCGCCAGCCCCGCTTACATCAGCAATTTTACGTATGTGTGCTTTAATATGCGTCTTTTCTTTCTCACCATCAATATATATACCGTTTTCTGATAATGTAAGCAAGGCATTTTTAACTTTGAGAGCCATTTTCAATCTGCTTACAGCTACTGCTACCGAATGCATATCAGCACCGTCAAAATCAACTTTTAAGCCTTCTTTTAACTCTTTAAGATTTGGCTTAAATAAAGTAGCGCCTTTGTAGCAAAGAAAATTGCGTTTTTTGGGATCAACTATAGTAGGTTTATTATTATGATGGGCAATTGAAAGCATTTCTTCTATTATCTCTTTATCCAATACTCCTTTGTCATAATCCTGAAATACTATCGCGTCAACTTTTTTAATCAGGACTTCAAATTTATTAATCAATAATTGCCTTGACTTACTATCTAGATTTACATCAATTTCATGATCTATCCTTACAATATGTTGCGAGCCCGACATAATCCGTTCCTTTACGGTAGTTATTCGTTGGTTACTTTTTATAATTCCTTCCGTATTTAGATTATTATTCTGGCAGAGGGATAAAAAATGTTGAGCCGAGACATCATCACCAATTACAGAACACATAATGGGAGTAGCACCTAAAGATTGTAGATTAAGAGCCACATTAGCGGCTCCTCCCAGTCGATTCTCTTTGTTTTTTACGCTAATTATTGGAACCGGTGCTTCAGGCGATATGCGATCTACAGAACCCCATACATAGGAATCTATCATGATGTCGCCCACGACTAATATTTTTAGCTGCTCAAATTGCTCAAATAAATAGTCAATAGCAGAGTGGTTCATTATTTTAATTTAGCCAAAGCTTTTTTAATTCTTTCCAATGCTTCTTTTAAGTCCTCATCAGATGCTGCATACGAAATCCTAACACAGTTAGGAGCACCAAAGGCAGCTCCACTTACTGTAGAAACTAATGCCTCCCCTAGCAAATACATGCTAAAATCGTCAGAATTTTGGATGGTAGTATTACCATCACTTTTCCCGAAAAAATAACTGATATCAGGGAAAATATAAAAAGCTCCATTGGGAACGTAAGTCTTAATTCCTTCTATTTCATTGAGTGAGGCTAGCACCATGTCTCTTCTTTTCAGATATGCTTCAGCCATTTTTTTTGCAGGTGTTTTGTCACCAGATACCGCCGCTAAAGCAGCTCGTTGAGCTATCCCGTTTACTCCTGAAGTAAATTGTCCTTGCAGTTTACCCACGGCTTTGGCTAACCAGGCCGGGGCTGATAAGTAGCCTACTCGCCAACCTGTCATGGCTGCTCCTTTTGAAAATCCATTTACAGTTATAGTATTTTCCTGCATTTCAGGGAAAGATGCCATACTTACATGCTCACCACTAAAATTAATATATTCATAAATTTCATCAGCAATTACAAAAATGTCTTTTCGATTGCTCAATATATTTGCCATTGCCTGCATCTCCTCTCTACTAAAAACAGCACCAGTAGGATTGCAGGGAGAGGAGTAGATCACGGCTCGTGTTTTAGGTGTAATTGCCGCTTCCAACTGCTGGGCGGTAGTTTTAAAATTATTTTCTATACTGCCAGTTACAATAACAGGTTTTCCCTCGGCCAGCACCACTATGTCTGCATAGCTTACCCAATAGGGGCTTAATACAATTACTTCATCACCGGGGTTAAGCAAGCAGAAAAACACATTGGCAATAGAATGTTTAGCACCATTGGAAACAATTATATTTTCAGCTTTGCTGGGGATATTGTTTTCTGATGTTAGTTTATTAGCAATAGCTTCTCTCAGCTCCGGATAACCCGGTACTGGAGGGTAAGAGAAATATTTGCCTTCATCGATAGCCTTTTTGGCTGCATCCTGTATATGTTGAGGTGTTTTAAAGTCAGGCTCCCCAAGGCTAAGGCTTATTATGTTTTTGCCCGCGGCTTTTAGTTCTCTGGCTTTTTGCGCCATGGCTATGGTAGCCGACTCAGCAATAGATTGAATTCGATTAGATAAATATTCTGCCATTTTTATTTGTAATTTATTTTTTTAAACGCGGTCACAAAATTAGTAATTTACACCATTGAGCACCTTATATTTCAATGCTTTTCTAATGCAATAATTTAAGGCAGAATGTGGCCTTTTGAAAAAGTATAATAACTTAGATGATAATTACAAAAAAACTAAATTAAGCTGCTACCATTGGCAATAGTGGCTACATATACTTTTAATTCCATACTTAATTCATTTTTATATGCATCTGTCATTTTTTTTATAAATGAATCCAGGTAGTCTTTTTTTATTAAATTAATTGTGCAGCCACCAAAGCCTCCTCCCATCATTCGAGCTCCTAATACATTGGGGTCTTTTTCTGTTTGTGCTACTAGAAAATCTAGTTCATTACAGCTTACTTCATAATCATCGCGAAGGCCGTAGTGAGATTGATACATTTTTTGACCAAATTCCTGCATATTTTGTTTTTGTAAAAGCTTACATGCATCTTCTACTCTTTGGTTTTCTTCTATCACATATTGACATCGGGCATATACGTTGGATTTCATATCAGCTTTGCAGGATTCTAGTATTGTACAATTTACATCCCGTAGACTTCTGATCGATTGATATTTGTTTTGAATGATATTTACACCTTCTTCACACTCCTTTCTTCGGGTATTATATTCAGATGATGCTAGAGAATGTTTTACATTAGTATCGCACAGCACTATTATATAATCACTCATATCAAAATTAAAATATTGATATTCGAGCGAGCGGCAGTCAAGTTTTATTACTGAATTGGCTTGGCCAAACATGCTGGCAAATTGGTCCATTATACCACAGTTTACCCCTACAAATTTATTTTCGGCCATTTGCGCCATTTTCACCATAGAAAAGCGGTCGAGTTTTAATTCAAATAACTCATTAATAGCAAATGCCATGGCACATTCTATTGCAGCTGAAGAAGATAAACCAGCGCCTAGCGGAATGTCCCCACCTATTACACAATTAAAGCCCGAAATTTCATGACCGGCTTCTTGTATTTGCTCAATTACACCCATCAGGTAATTAGGCCATTCCTTATCACTAGATTTAAGATCATTTATGTCTACTTCAAATGCATCATTTAAATCAAAAGCAAAAAAATGACATTTACTTGAGTTATTTTTATCTATGGTACAAATAACCTCCTTGTTAATAGAAGCCGGCAATACAAATCCCTCATTATAATCCGTATGCTCACCTATTAAATTTACTCGGCCAGGTGAGCGTACTATTAATGGTTCGCTACCATATAATTCGATAAATCTTTCTTTAATGTTGTTCCGCATCATTATTCCTATTTCACTTTTACCAAAAAGCCAGGTAAAGTATGGACACGATTATTACTATACCCGCCGCTCCAATATTAAAAGTCATATTTGTTTCAAAAATTTTCGGATCTACTGCTATTGCATCTTTATCCATGTTTTTCATGGTGATATTAGTGATATAAATCAACCCGATCATAATAAAACTAGTGGCCATTACGAAAATAGCTTCAAAGCCTAGATAATCTAACGGTTCGGACCAAATAAAACCAGCAATACCCATTAAAATACCAGCAATCATTAATGCATAGCCTGGTGTAGTGCTCTTACTGGTATCTAAAGAAGTTGGTACTTTCCTCTTTTTGTCGAGTAAACTTGTTACTGAAGCAGTAAGTACCAAAATAATAAATACATACCCCATTCTCAGTAGGAATGGTATTTCTGGTAAAGCAAGTTTAATAATTATACCTAAAGGGATAGTAATAATGGCGGTGATCAATGCTGCTCGGGGAGTAGCTTGCTTCCAGAATAGTCCCATAAAATACACCACTACCACTCCCGGGTAAATAAATCCTGTGTATTCCTGTATGTATTGAAATACCTGGTCGATGGTTCTCAGCTCTTGCGCAACGATTACTGCTATGGTTAAGCCTACAAAGGCTACTATTCTTCCTACTCTTACCATTTGTTTATTGGTGGCATTTTTGTTGAAGAGTGCTTTATAAATATCCACTGCAAAAATAGTAGAGGTACTGTTGATCATGGAAGCCAATGAAGAAATAATAGCCGCTGCCAACGCGGCAAAAGCCAAACCTTTGATACCTACTGGTACAAAATATTTTAACAGCCAGGGGTATGCTTCGTCAGATTTATTGATTTGATCTATTTCATTGGCAGGAATTCCTATAATATTAGAAAGCTCCTGAATGCTGAAATCATTGGTAAGCACATAGGCAGTAATGCCAGGAATGATTACTAAAAGAGGAATTAAAATTTTTAAATATCCGGCAAAGATCAAACCTTTTTTAGCATCCTTTTGAGATTTGGCGGCTAATCCCTTTTGAATAATGTATTGGTTAAATCCCCAATACCCAAAATTGGTAAGCCACATGGCTCCAATCAATACTGCAATGCCAGGAAGATCATTAAAAGCATCTTTAGTAGTGATAGGCTCTCCTGTATCAGGATTAATTTCATCCGGGATAATGATAGAACCCTTTTCAATAATCATTTGAAAATGGTCGGTTGCTTTTTCATAGATAACTGAAAAGCCATGAAAAATACCATGATCTCCTGCTACAGCATCTAAAGCCATAAAAGTAGTAATTAAACCACCCCCGATAAGTAAAATCACTTGAAAAACATCTGTCCAGGCTACGGCTTTTAACCCTCCGGCTATAGAATAGATTCCGGCAATACCAGCCAGCAAAATAATACCCCAAATCAATGGGATACCCATGATATTTTCAAGAGCTAGCGCCCCCAGGTAGCTTACAGAGGTTAAATTGACAAAAACATAAACCAATAACCAAAAAATAGCGAAAAAAGAGCTTGTCCATTTATTGAATCTGCCTTGTAAAAATTGGGGCATTGTGTATATACCTTTATCCAGGAAAACCGGCAAGAAATATTTAGCCACTACAATTAATGTAATGGCAGCCATCCATTCATAAGCGGCAATGGCTAATCCGATAGCATAACCTGAACCGCTCATAGCTATGAAGTGCTCTGCTGATATATTTGCTGCTATAAGTGACGCACCTATGGCCCACCAGGTAAGCGATTTATCTGCCAAAAAGTAATCTTGAGCAGTTTTTTCTTCACCTTTTTTAGTACGGGAAACCCATAAGCCTAAGAAAACAATAAAAACTAGGTACCCAACAAATACTATAATATCGAGTAATTCGAAACCAGCCATTTTTTATATAAATTTGATTAGTGGATTATTATGGCATCAAATTTATGGATTTTGACGATTTATAATAGTAATTAGCTGAATTTAGTGAATAAAAAGAATGAATATATTGTCAAGACTATGACCCTTATTAATATAATCGTGAAAGTTTTTTTAATATTCCTATAAATTCAGTTGTTTTTGAAGGTTAATTTTTTCTGATTGCTGATCAGTAATAGGCTTTTTCAATTTATTAGGTAAGTAAATGCTAAAAGTGCTTCCTTTGCCTGGCTTGCTTTTTAGCCATATTCTACCGCCAAGTTTTTCTACACCTGTTTTCACAATGTATAAACCTAATCCACTTCCTTTAGACATGTGGTTTCCTCTATAAAACATATTATAGATTTTCTTTTGGATATTAGTTGGTATACCAATGCCGTAGTCTTTTATTTCTAATTTCACTCCATTATTACTATCCATAATTTTGATCTCAATATTTGGAGAAGCATTTGGCTGAGCATACTTCAAACTATTATCGAGAATGTTTTGCAAAATAGATTTTACAATTTGAGGTACAGAATGTAAGGGATAATCTTGAGAATTGATAATATTAATACTGGCTTCGCTAAAAAGTGGCATATATTTATATTCTTCAATAATTTGATTAAATATTTGATCAATCATCAAGTCTTCAAATTCTATCAGATTGGCGGTAATCCTACCTAAATCCAGTAAATCTGAAACCACAGAGTTTAGTTTAATCGCACTCTTTTTAATGTTTTCAATATAATTTGGGATATCCTCTAATTGATTTGGATTTATATCTATTAAATTTAGTAAGCCCATCATTGATGCTAGTGGCCCTTTTAAATCGTGGCTGGCCCTGTATATAAAGGTGTTAAGTTCTTTGTTTCGGTCCAATAGCTCTTTCTCTGTAGAAACCAATTCAGATAAATCTTTTATTAAGAGTATTATTAAACAATCTTCATGATTGGATCCATCGATCAATGAAAAAGAACAGTTTACTGGTATTTTTGCATTGTAAGCTGTTATAAAGTCAGTTCTTATATCTGTTTTAATATGATTTTTAGTTAGCTGTTTTTTTAATTCAGCAAAATTAAATTTGTGTTTAAATGGAAATAAACTATTGACCGATTTAGATTTCAGGTTTTTAAGTTGATAACGTGCTATTTCAGTTACCCTTTGATTTATATCTTCTATATATCCATTTTTGTCTAATACAAATACCATATCTGTAACGCCTTCATATATCTTCTTTAAATAATTGCGTGAGATGGTAGTTTGCTCTAATTCTTCAGCTAACATATTGATACCTGTGATAATAGCATCAAACTCATCTTTTTTCTCTGAAATTTCGCCTCTTTTATCATAGTTACCACAAGCAATTTCAAATAATAAGTCTTTGATTTTATTAACTCTTCGATCCAACATTTTTTGCCTAGTTTTTAATTTCTGATTTAAGCCATAGCATAGCTTCATCATTATTAGTAAAAATTTTAGTTTGATAAGGAGGTTTTTTGAGCATGATGAAAAAAGAAGCGATCATTTTACCTACCTCCGAATTAATTAAAATAGCCATACGGCTAATGTTTTTAGCTGCTGTTTCGCCATTAAAATAATCTCTGGCCTCTTTTGTGGTTGACAATACATTTGTAAAATCGACCAAAGTAGGATATTCCTTACCTTTAGCGAAATGATGTCTGTCTTGCGTAATTTTTTTCGCAATTTCCAAATCTATTTTTTTCACATTAAATCTGCCGACTAAAACTTCCTGTGTTATCTCATACTCGGCAAAGGCATATTTTTGTTTCATTTCTTACAGTTTTGAATTGGTTGCAACTGCAATGTAAAGCAATAGCTAGTTGAAATAAAAGTTTAATTATATAAATAAATTAACAATGTAATTTTTTGATTATCTGCGTATTAAAATGAGGTTATTAGTAATTAATAAATTAATCAAATACTTACATAGGTTTTTTAAAAAAAATTTTTTAAAAAAAATAATTATACATAAATTGCCCATAAAAAAATATTAAAAAATGGCTAAAACTAGACACAACAATTTGCTTGATACAATTGATGACGTACTCACGCATGCAAAAGAAGAAGGTGTATTGCATTTATATACCGAAGATGAGCAATTTTCAGGTAGAACCATTACCGTAAAAAACAATAAAATGTTTCACTTCGGTACCACGGGTTACTTAGGTTTAGAACAAGATGATCGATTGAAAGAAGCGGCTATTTCTGCTATCCGAAAATACGGAACTCAGTTTCCTTTATCAAAATCTTACATTTCGCATACTAAATACCAGGAGTTAGAAAATGTATTGCAGCAGATGTTTGAGACCCCGGTAATAGTAGCTAAAAATAGCACATTGGCTCATATTGCTGTTATTCCTACAATTTTAAGAGATGAAGACGCGGTAATATTAGACCATCAGGTACATTACAGTGTTCAGAATGCTTGTCAGTTATTAAAGCCCAGGGGTATTCCGGTAGAAATGATTAGACATAGCAGAATGGATATGCTAGAAGAAAGGGTAAAAAAGTTGAGTCAGAAGCATGAGAAAGTGTATTACATGATTGATGGTGTATACTCTATGTTTGGCGACGTGGCTCCTTTACATGAAATAATTTCTTTAGTAGACAAATATGATTGTTTACATGTATATGTTGACGATGTTCATGGAATGAGCTGGGCAGGAAAAAATGGTACCGGCTATGTAAAGAGTGTATTGCCTGAATTACATCCAAAATTTATTTTGGTTTCTACGTTAAGCAAAACCTTTGGTGCTAACGGAGCTAGTATCATTACTGATAACCCGGAAATATTTAGAAAAATAAAGACCTTTGGTGGTCCTCTTAGCTTCTCAGCTCAACTCGATCCGGCATCAGTAGGTGCAGCTATTGCTTCGGCGGAAATTCATTTGTCAGATGAGATTTATAAAATGCAAACGGAACTTAGCACTAGCATTGATTATTGCAATAAACTTTTGAAAGAAACCAATTTACCACTTGTTGAATATAATACCTGCCCTGTATTTTTTGTGGGGGTGGGAGTTCCTACTACTGGCTACAATTTAGTAAAAAGGATGATGGATGATGGTTTTTTTGTAAACCTGGGAGCCTTTCCGGCAGTGCCAATTAAAAATACCGGCGTTAGATTTACCATAAGTAGGCATAATCAGCTTGATGATATCAAACAGCTGGTAGATGCTTTGAAATATCACTATCCGTTGGCTTTGCAAGATGAAGGTAAAACGCAAAATCAGGTGCTTAAGGCATTTAATTTACCATTAATTGATGAAGATGAGAATAAGCCAAAAGAGCGTTCTACCACATTATCTTATTATGCCTCTATAAAGGATATTGATGTAGAAGAATGGAATACTGTAATGGGAGGCAATGGTATTTTTGATCATGGGGGATTGGCAAAACTAGAGCAAATATTCCAAAACAATAAAAGGCCAGAAGATAATTGGGAATTCCATTACATAATTATTCGTGATGGAAAGAAACCTGTGTTGGCTACTTTTTTCACTACTTCGCTGTGGAAAGATGATATGTTGTCAGCTTATCAAATCTCGTTAAATATAGAGAAAAAAAGAAAAGAAAATCCTTATTATTTAACATCTAGGGTTTTGGGTATGGGGTCTTTAATTACAGAAGGCGATCATTTATATATGGATAAAAATAATCCTAAATGGGGTACTTCACTGGTACAGTTAATCGACTATTTACCACAGTTGCAAGAAAGTACTAAATCTTCAATGATTGTTTTGAGGGATTTGAACGAATCAGATACCGAAGTAAAAAATTTACTCTTGAGTCAAGGCTACTTTACTGCAAGCATGCCCGAAAGTTGTATCATCGATAAATTATCTACTTTTAATCAAGAAGAGTTTTATCGGCAGCTTACGCCAAACTCTAAAAAACATTTTAAGAGAGATGTAGCTAAGTATAAAGACCAGCTCATTATTGAGTTAAAGAATAGCTTAAGTAGTGAAGAACAATTGATTTTTAGCGAGTTGTACAATAATGTAGTTGAAAAGAATTATGACATTAATACTTTTAATTATCCGGATAATTTATTTAAAACAATCAGTGATTCAGCTAACTGGCATTTTATAGTTATCAGAATAAAAGAGACTAATAAAATAGTAGCCATATCTGCAAATTACCTTAATGTGGCAAATTATCTCACTGGAGTATTTTGCGGTATGGATTATGACTATTTGGATAGCCATAAAATTTATAAACAGGTTTTGTATCAAACAGTAGTGCTGGCACAAAAGCTTAAATCAGAAAAAGTATATTTAGGATTTTCGGCAGTAATTGAAAAACGGAAACTAGGAGCAACTGTTTATCCTAAAATTGCTTTTATACAAACGCAAGACAACTACAAACTGGAGCTTTTGGAAACGCTGGCAGGAGTTAAATAAATAATAAGAGCCGGTTTTACACCGGCTTTTTATTTGCCAATTTATTGTTGAATAAATTTCTGCATCTCTTTCAATTGTTTTTCTAGCAAAGCTACTCGTTTTTCCATTGACTGAGGCAAAGACAATTGGGTACTATAAAATGCTTTCACTTGCCATATTTCTGTAATTTCTTCAGGGCTTAACCGAATAGGATTATAATCATTATTATCAGCTTCAAACAAAAGCAAATTTTCATTTTTTTGGTCAAATCTGCGCAGGTAATGGTGAATTGAAGTAAATGTAAGATATACTTGTGATGGCACCACTCTTTGTAAATCAGTTATTTTTGCTACTATAACATCACCAGGGTGTAAGCCACCGCTGCCTATTTGCATTTCCGAACTGGTCACTTCAAAAGCTCTGAAGTTACTATCTTCAGAGTTGGGGAGATTTATTTTAGGTAGCTGCCGAATAAATTCCTGATTATGGAATTGGCTCATGTATTGAGCAAAATGCTCCTTTTTGACTAATGACAGTCCAAAGCCTTTTTTTGTAGTGTCTTGCTTTACTACAACCTCCTTTTCAAATTTGTCGATATGATATAATTCATTTATCGTGATGTTTTTTGTCAATAGCATATCAATTCCAATTCCAAACTGTGCGGCTATTTGAATTATAGTTTCAATTTTAGGTTCTGCTCGTCCTTCTTCATAAGCACCTACGCTTGGCCGGGCCAGATTAAAAAGCGCTGCGAAGTCGGCCTGGCTCATTTTTTTTACCGTTCTTATTTTCCTTATATTTTTTCCGATATGAGACATAAAAAAAATTTTAAATAATGCTAACCTTTTGAGCTGTTCTATCGTTATTAGATTTATAGGTCAAATTGTAAGTTGTAATATGTATCTCTTTTCAAGTAAATCGAAACTCATTTGTAAAAGATTATTTTATTTATTGCTATAAAACTAAATCATTTTTATAATTTTAACTAATTATAATTTTTTAGTTACATTAAACATCATTAAAGACATAAAAATGGAAAGCAATTTTGAAAAAGTAAAAGATTATCTAATTGAACTTGACTACGCAATAGTCCATGAAAACACTGAAGATCAAGTATTTATGGTTGAAAACGATCAAGCCGGCATAAAAAACCTGGTAGTAGCATGCGCCGATACCATTTTAATTTTAGAGCAATTTTTATTTTCAATCAATGACAGCAAATCCGAAGTGTATAAAAAGTTGTTGCAAAAAAACCGAGATATCATTCATGGTGCTTTTGCATTAGACGATGGTGGTACCAAGGTGATATTCCGCGATACTTTACAACTTGAGAATCTTGACTTAAACGAATTGGAAGGTTCGCTCAATTCATTAGAATTATTATTGAGTGAATATTCGGAACAATTAATTAAATTTTCAAAAAATTAAAAAATTAACATCATGGGAATTTTCAATAGATTATTTAAAATAGGTCAGGCGGAAACACACTCTGCCTTAGATAAATTAGAAAATCCGATTAAACTGACTGAGCAGGGAATTAGAGATTTAAAGCAAGATTTAAATAAAAGTTTGCAATCACTGGCTGAAGTAAAAGCCATGGCAATAAGAGCACGAAACGATACTGCTAATTATAAAAATCAGGCACAAGACTACGAAAGTAAAGCAATGAAATTGCTAGAAAGAGCAGAGTCAGGAGCTATGGATGCTAGTGAAGCTGATAGATTGGCCTCTGAAGCACTTACAAAAAAGGATGAAGCAGTACAACAAGCAGCCAGAGCAGAGAAGGAAAAATCCCAATTTGATAATTCTGTTGCTCAATTGGAAGCTAATGTGAAAAAGCTGAAGCAAAATATAAGTAAATGGGAAAATGAGCTTAAAACGCTGAAGGCAAGGGCCAAGGTGGCCGATGCTACTAAAAATTTAAATAAGCAAATGGCACAAATAGATTCTTCCAGCACCGTTTCCATGCTGGAGCGGATGCAGGAAAAGGTTACCGAAAGTGAAGCAATGGCAGAATCTTATGGCGAAATAGCTAATGAAAGCAGAAGTATTGATGATGAAATCGATTCAGCTTTAACCGATACTCAAGGTGCTACATCAAGTAAAGCTTTGGCAGATTTGAAAGCTAAAATGGCAGCTAAAAAGAACCAAGGCGAGGGGCAATAACCTATTTTTAAATAGCTTTGAGACAGCGAAGTATGTGTTTTAAAATACATACTTCGTTTTTTATGTGTCAATTGGTCTTTATTTTAAAAATATTTTTATATTTTAGTGATTATTAAATATGATACCCTATGGGAATATTCGATTTATTTAAAAAGAAAGAAAAAACAACCTACGACCCTACGAATATCACTCTTATGGACTTACAGAAAGGTTTCGTGTTGGAGTATGATTTAAATACCTGGGTTGTGAAAGAGGTATATGAATATGATTGGGGTGATAACTACTTCAGCAGAGAATATAAATTGGATAGTGGAGACGATAATTTGTTTTTACATGTTGAAAAAGATGATGAACTTTTTCTCACCGTTACCAAAAAAACAAAAATCACGATGATAGACGAGGACTTACCAGAATATCTCGAAGAGCATGAAAAAGCGCCTAAAAAAATAAATTACAAGGGCAAAAAATTTTATCTTGACGGGAATGAAAATCCAGGATATTTCAAAGATTTGACAGATGGCAAGAAAGATTGGGTAGAATTTATCTCCTGGGATTATTATGATGAAAATGATAAGGAATATATCAATATTGAACAATGGGATGAAAGAGAATTTGAAGCCTCTGTTGGTAAAGTAGTCAAAGAGTACGAATTCTCCAATATATTACCAGGAAACTAAATAATTATGAAAAAATTAGCATTTGTATTATTAATACTTGTTTTAAGTTCTTGTGGTGGAGGTTTTCAAAAAACACCAATTGACCGCTTCATTCAGGATATGTCTAATGAAGAAGCATTTTCCATTATTTTATCCGACATGGATGAGCAAGGAGCCATATTTAAAGATTATATGCACAAATATAAGATCGTAAAAACTAATAATGGCCAAGTGGATGAAACAACTACCGACTGGATAGAGGTAAAGGAAGATTTTTTCCAAAAACATATAGACCATATGGGTATGGAAATCGCTGCTAAAAGTGAAGATGGAAAAATCACTAAAACCGCGAGCCCTCCAGGATATAGTAGTTACGTTGGCAACTCTCAATATGGTAGATGGACCAATAGAGGAGGTTCTAGTTTTTGGGAATTTTACGGAAAGTATGCCCTCCTTAGCAGTATGTTTAATATGACGGCTTTTCCGGTAACCCGTTCTTATTATAACGATTACCGACGCGATTATTACGGGAGAAGACCTTACTTTGGAACTTCCTCTTCAGGAAGGAGAATGTATGGTACCGGAAGCGCATACAATAAATCAACCAAACCAAATACTCGCTGGAACAGCAGGCGATCTTCCGGCTTTAAAGACAGGGTAAGAAAAAGTGTGTCAAGATCTGATTCACGCTATGGTCGTTCCGGTGGAAGTAGTAGTTACCGCTCGCGTAGTGGAGGATTTGGTAAATAAACAATTAATTAAATAATTTGCAACAATGGAATTTATTGAAACTGCCGTGAATGGCATGGTCTATCTGGCCAGTTGTTTTGTTTTGTTCTTTTTAGGTAAAATAGTTTATCAGTTGTTTCACCGTAAAATTGATGTTAAGAAAGAACTAGTCGAAAAAGATAATTTTGCTTTTGGTTTGGCTCACGTGGGCTATTTTATTGGGCTGTTATTGGCTATTGGTAGCGCTATAATAGGACCTAGTTATGGCTTGGCTCAGGATTTAATTGATATTTTTCTTTATGGCATTTTATCCATTATATTACTCAATATTTCAATTATAATAAATGACAAGATAATCCTGCGCAAATTTGTTGTTTATAAAGAAATAATAGAAGATAGAAATGAAGGAACCGGCATAATTGAAGCAGGTAATGCAATAGCCACGGGATTGGTATTAATGGGTGCAGTAATTGGCGAAGGGGGTATGATTACTGCTATAGCATTTTGGTTGTTAGGGCAATTGATCTTGATTTTGACATCATTTGTTTATAGCTGGATAGTGCCATATGATGTGCATAAACACATTGAAAACGATAACGTGGCAGTTGGCATTGGCTTTGCCGGGGCATTAATTGCTATCGGAAATTTGATACGATATGGCTTGATGACTGATTTTGAAAGCTGGGGGATGACACTGGCCAACGTGGGAATTGATGTTTCTGTAGGTTTAGTGTTGTTGCCAATTGTAAGGTACCTTACCGATAAAATTTTATTGCCTGGTCAAAGTTTAACTGATGAAT
>CAZQEZ010000013.1:0-47168 GCA_964592475.1 uncultured Roseivirgaceae bacterium | reverse complement strand
ATGCTAGTGTGGATTAAATGCCACACATTAGGAATAAAAATCTACATATTTGGTTATTTAACTCCATTTTCAGGGAATTTTCCCTGTAAAGGTCGATAGAAATTTTTGATGTTTTCTATATCCGCATCGAGGTTGCCACTTGGATAAATAACAGGCCCAACGCCTGCATGTTTTAATTTATAATTTAAAAAACCTAGTAGGATTGGAACATTAGCATTTTTAGCTATATAATAAAAGCCAGATCGCCATTTTGGGGCATAACTCCGGGTACCTTCCGGAGTAACAATTATAAATATATTTTGCTGCTCATGCATGATACGAGTCATTTGTTCGGTCATGCTGGGTTTTTTATTATCTTTATTTTTTGACCTGTCAATGGCAATTCCGCCAGCCTTTTTTAAAAACCAACCAGCAATAGGTGTTTCTATCCATTCTTTTTTAATGGTAAATTTTACGGGCACATTCAATACATAAAGGGCCAACCTTGCGTATATAATATCCCAGTTACTGGTATGTGGTGCTGCTACAATTACCCCTTTTTTTATATGATGAGGAAACCCTGTAGCGATTTTCCACCCTCTTATCTTGAAAAATAATTTGGCGAGCAGCTTTCCCATCTAAATCTGTTCTTTGTTTAAAATTTCATCTTTCTTATCAAGTGTATAGTAATATCCTATATTGAAAATTTCTAATGCCTTAGAAAAATCAAATACGTGAAAATTCTTCAATTGTGGTGGCTCCAGGATTAAATCGCATAGGGTTTTCCTACTATAGGTATTTGTATTTATATTGATTAGCATAACTCTTTCCAGTGCAGATTTTATATTCACCCGCTGAAAGTTATCGTCAATAGGATTGCAAAGAGAACCAATTATACGGCTGCATTCCCCCACTAATGGCTCTACAGGCAGGTTATTTACTATGCCTCCGTCTATATATTTTTCGCCATCAATTATTACAGGCTTATATAGTACCGGAATGGTGCTTGCCGCCAAAAGTGTATGTATTAAATCTCCTTTTTCAAAATATTTGGTTTTTGCATTTTTGTAATTAGTAGCACTCACGATAAGCTTACAATTAAGCTCTTCAAAAGTAGTTGCCGGCAGGTTTTTCTTTATAAAAGATAATAGAGGTTTATTACTCAGCAATCCACCTATACCTAAAGCGGGTTTAAAAAACAAATATTTATTAATTCGGATAATGATTTCAAGTATATCATCAGGTTTTAATCCGGCAGCGTAAAAAGCACCAACCAAGGCTCCCGCGCTAGTGCCTGAAATTACATCTATTTGAATATTTAATTCTTCAAGTGCTTTTATAATTCCCAGATGCGCTACACCCCTTACACCACCACCTGACAAAACAAGCCCAACTTTCATTTTATAAGATATCTGATAATTGAAAAACCTGATCTACTCTTACGCCTTTTTCGGTATTTTTAACAGTACAGCATTGGTTTTGCGCGTCGTGTTCAAAAAACAAAATGTAATCATTTGTCACAGCTTTTTGTAAAAACTCAGCTTTTTCATTAAGTGTTAAGAGCGGGCGAGTGTCAAATGATGGCACCCATGGCATTGGCATATGATTAATGGTAGGAATTAGATCTGCCATGAATACAATTTTATTCTTTTTATGATTTATGATAGGAATCATTTGCTGGTCTGTATGACCGTTGGCGTAAAAAATGTCAAATGAGGCAAAAGGAGATTTCGCTTTTGTATCTACAAATAATAGATGGCCACTCTCCTCAAGAGTTAGTAGGTTTTCTTTTAAAAAACTTGCTCTTTCTCTGTCATTAGGTTGAGTTGCCCATTTCCAGTGCTCTTTATTGCTCCAGTATTTAGCATTAGGAAAAGTTAGCTCAATAGCTTGTTTTTTACTGTTTTGCCATTGAGTTCCTCCTCCACAGTGGTCAAAATGTAAATGGGTGAAAAACACATCAGTTATTTCGGAAGAATGAAATCCTTTGGCTCGTAAAGACTGTAATAGGGTAGGGCCTTTAAGGTAAAAATGCTTTAAGAATTTTTCATCCTGTTTTTCACCAATGCCTGTATCAATTAAAACAAGCCTGCTGCTATCTTCAATTAAAAGACATCGCATGGCTATTTCGCACATATTATTTTCATCGCTAGGCATACCTTTAGACCACATCGATTTTGGTACAACCCCAAACAAGGCTCCTCCGTCTAATTTAAATGTGCCTGCATCAATGATGTGTAGCTGCATGATTTACTTTTCTTTATACACTCCCATAGAGCCAAACTTATCAATTCGCTGAGAAATTCTTTCTTCTGCAGATAGGGAGGAAAGTTCTTTAAAATGTTTGAATATTTCTTTCTTCAATATTTTCGACATTTCCTTTAGGTTAGTGTGCGCTCCACCCAAAGTTTCCTTAATTATTCCATCGATAAGTTTGAACTTCTGCATGTCGTCAGCAGTCAATCTTAATGCTTCAGCAGCTTGCTCCTTGTATTCCCAGCTTCTCCATAAAATGGAAGAACAAGACTCGGGAGAAATCACCGAGTACCAGGTGTTTTCCAACATAAGTACACGATCACCAATAGCTATACCCAATGCTCCACCAGAAGCACCTTCACCAATAATAATACAAATAACAGGTACCTTTAGCATGAACATTTCTTTAAGATTTCTTGCGATGGCTTCCGCTTGTCCTCTTTGTTCTGCTTCTATGCCAGGAAATGCTCCTGGGGTATCAATTAAAGTTATAATCGGTTTGTTGAATTTTTCAGCAAGCTTCATTAACCGCAATGCTTTGCGATATCCCTCAGGGTTAGACATACCAAAATTACGGTATTGTCGTTCTTTTGTATTTCTGCCCTTTTGCTGGCCAATAATCATAAAGGTTTGCTTATCAATTGTGGCAAAACCTCCTACCATGGCTTTATCATCTTTTACTTGCCTATCTCCATGGATCTCTACAAAATCATCAGCAATTTCATAAATATAATCCAAAGTATAGGGTCGATGTGCATGTCTGCTAAGTTGTACTTTCTGCCAGCGGGTAAGACCAGTGAAGGTTTCCTTTTTGAGAGCAATAATTTTTTGTTCCAGGTCTTTTATTGCTCCCGAAACATCTACACCACTATCAGTAGCCAGCTGCTTCATTTCGGCTAGTTTTGATTCTAAGTCTACTATTGGCTTCTCGAAATCCAAATACATTTTATTTAAAATTGATCCATTTAAAGCATTCAAAATTAGGATAAATTATTTACTTATGAATGATTTTTAACAATAAAGTAAAATTATATCCCAAAAATCAAAATTTTAATAATGCACTGTTTTTTTTTGTAAATGCCTGACGACAATATTAAATTTTATTTTTCACTTAAATGCATAACAAATCCACCGTAAGAAAGCATATTTACCGATTCTTCTGAAGATGGATTTAAGGTTTTTTCTTCCATGGCGAAAGATTTTGGATCATCTCCATCGCTGATTATCTTTATTTGCCAGTTACCTTTACCTAAAAAATCTAAGTTTAAACTTATTGTCTTATTTATGTTTTCGCCGTTTATGGCACCCAAATACCAATCATCACCCTTTCGTCGGGCGATAACCATATCTTTACCCGGAATACCTTTTACATATTGCGTTTCATCCCAAACGACCGGTAAATTCTTAAGGAATTTTTGTGGTTCTTCTGGCAACTGTGTGTAACCTTCTACAGCATCAGCAAAATGTTGTATGCCTGATTCGAACACTACAGAAAGAGCAAGTTCATGCGCGTAAGTAGTTAAGTGTGGATATTTTTGATTTGTAAATGTGACAGGCGTATAGTCCATTGAGCCAATTACATTGCGAGTGGCTGGTAAAATTGTATTATGCCATGGGGCATATTCGGGATATTCTGAACCAAAACTATATACCTCGGCTCCTCGCACAGCTTCACTGGTAACCAAATTAGGATAAGTGCGCGACCAACCGCGTGGAATGGTACAGCCATGAAAATTTACCATAATTTCGTGTTCAGCTGCATCCTTTATAATATCCAGGCACAATTGCATAATAAAAGGTTTATCACTTTGAAAAAAGTCCACTTTTATGCCTTTTACGCCCCAATTTTGCAGTTTCTTGAATTCCGCCTTACGAGTATCAGGATTAAACATTATATCTCTTGGTTGCTCCTCCACAGTATTATGTGGTCCCCCGGAGTTGTACCACATCAAAATGTCTACTTCTTTTTCTGCAGCATAGTCTATAATTTGCTCAATATTGCCTCCTTGCATTACGTTCCAATTGGCATCTACTAAAAAATATTTCCATCCCATTTCAGCCGATAAATCAATAAAAGGCAGCATTTCTTCATAATGCTGTGGGCTATCATGATCGCTCCACCAACTCCAGGAGGCTATTCCGGGTTTAATCCAACTTGTGTTTGCCAAGCTTTGCGGTGGGGATAAATTCGTTACCAAATTAGATTCAACTATATCTCCTAAATCCTGGCTAACCATAATTACCCGCCAAAGGGTATTCATGGGCAAAGTGGATTCTGCTCCAATATCTCCTTTGCCCATAGCTTCTGCTGGCATAGGTAATCGAATAGTATACAATCCCCCCGGGGCATCTGATTTTAAATGAGCACCATAAAAAGATGAGGTTATACCGGCTTCTGTTAGTAAAACCCAATGATCGCCAATGTTGAAAAGCGCCGGGAAACACCAACCGCTGGAAACAGGGGAAGTGCTGCCAATATCAATGCCGTTGTGAAAATATCGCTCGTATGCAGGAGTGTATTTGGTTACCGTATCGTAAGGCTGAATCCAGGCTTTACCTTCTGGTAAATTAAAGCCGGTAGCTTCGTCTGTAATTTCAAAAATTTGTTCATTGTCTTCGGGAAACCTGTATTTAAAGGCCACACCGTCATTATAGGCTCTCATTATCAACTGCAATTCCGTTGCTTCCTGATTGACAAAAGTTAAGATAACTTCATTGGCCTCACTTGATATGTTTGTTTTCTTGCCGGTTACTAAAGTGTAATTATCCTGAATGTTTTGAGATTTCCCTTCATTTATTAAGGAAATGACTTTACTAAAATCCTGATCATTTCTACTGAGCCCAAGTGGTGACTCTTCAATTATAGTAGTGCTTTGGTCATCTTTGATACTAAAAACCTGGTACGTCAGCTCACTAGAGTCGTTCAATGAAACTGTCATTTTTAATTTGCCATTGGGCGAGTTAACACTCCAATCACCGCGTGGCTCATCGTCAGTTTGACATGCTATTAACAGCAGAGCAATAGTTCCTAACATCAATAGGTTTTTCATCTTTAATATTTTTAAGTGTATTTGTTAATCTAATTTATTCTGTTCAAAATTCTTTATTGCCTATCCAACCAATTAGAATTGCTCCGAAACGGTATAAACAGGCATCTCCTTTACCATTTATTCCGGAATTAACTACTTAATTTAAGACGTGTAATTAATTGATCCTTCATTTTTGCTTAAATTAAGTGATGGTTAATAGTAAAAGGCTGAAAGTTATAGATTTAATACCTTATTTGCAATACAAAATTATTTAATCATCTTTTGTTGGTTTTTTCTAATGCTTTGGCTTTTAAAGCTTGTAAATGATCATCTGTAGCAATTCGAATTCCTTCTTCATTGATTTTATTCAGGTGTTGGAGTGCTTCATTAATTTTAGACAAAGATCCATTAAAGTCTTCTTTTAAATAAAGTAAAGCTGCCTCAGCTTTGGTATAATCTGTTTTTGGAATTAGGGCAGATGGTTTTATTTTAAACCACAGCTTTTCAGCCTTTTGTAAATCAAAACCTGTAAATGCTTGTAAAAAAATGATTTCGAGCCAAATATTACTATGAAATGCGGCTGGATAAGCATCCAGGTTTTCTTCTACCCTCAGTAATCGTTTTTCTGCCTCTACAAATTCCTGGCGGTCGAAATAAACCAAATAAAGATAGTAATAGCTATTGACGGAATAGTGGTCATTAAGCTCTTGATTTAAATAATGTTCAATGTCTGCAGTTTGGAGTTCGGCCGGTCTTACACCGCTGTTCAGATAGGCGTGTGTTTTAATTAAAAAGAGATCTATTTTAGTTTTGGCATTGTTTTTTGCTAATGTGAGTATCCTTCCGCCATCTGAGGTTAACCCACTTACACGTACCGGTATAATTGATGCTATAAAAATAAGCGAGGAAACAAAAGCGTGAAATTGAAATACATCATTAATAAAAATGACGGTCAGGTTATTTCCCATGGCTGGGTTAGTTAAGGATTTAGATAAAAACATTATTAATGCAAAAATAAAGCTGGCAAAAGGGCCCCCGGCAACATACCATAAAAATTTTTTTCTCAACCGAAGATTGTTTTCCGGAATACAGATGGTAACACCACCAAATAAGTTAAAATTTTTATTCCATTTGAAAATTACTTTATCTTCTTCCTTTATCCACATGAATGGGCCTACAGTGTACATATAAAATTGAAACCCAAGTAATTTTCCGGTAATCAAATGACCTAATTCATGAATTGCTACGCTTACAATAAACGAGAAAGCAAATATTAAAATCATTACAACAATATAGAAAGTTGGTAATTCAATATTTTCATCCGTTACGAATAAGAACTGCCCCCCAAAATAGCCAAAAGCGGCTCCTAGCAAGCCCAATGAAATTACTATGCTAAGGTTTGTTATTTTCTTCTTCTTTTTTTTATCCATTTTAAAATAGTTAAGTTGGTAGCATTTGTATATAAATGGTAAGTTTGCAGTTCCCATTCAATATTGCAAAATTTTTTTAAAAACACGAAATGAAATACACTGTTTTAGGCAAAACCAATCTGAAAATAAGTAAAATATGCCTGGGTACCATGACCTGGGGTGAACAAAATACTGAAGCCGAAGCCCACCAACAAATGGATTACGCAGTTGAGGCGGGGATCAATTTTATGGATGCTGCCGAAATGTATCCCGTGCCTGGCAGGGCAGAAACTCAGGGACGCACCGAGCAGTACATTGGCACCTGGTTGCAAAAACGAAAGAACAGGGATAAAGTAATTTTGGCTAGTAAAGTCACGGGTCCTTCTAGCGGTTTGAAGCATATCCGCAACCCTTTACGATTTACCAGGGAACAGATCAATATGGCTATTGATAATAATTTGAAGCGGTTACAAACTGATTACCTGGACATTTATCAATTGCATTGGCCGGAAAGAAAAGCCAATTTTTTTGGTCAGTTAGGTTTTCCGCACGATGCCGAAGATGATTGGCTGGACAATTTCCCGGAAGTGCTTGAAATACTAAGTGACCTGATCAAGGCCGGTAAAATTCGTCACATCGGAGTTTCCAATGAAACTCCCTGGGGACTTATGCATTTTCTGGAGGTGGCCCGCAGGCACAACCTTCCGGAGATCGCCACCATTCAAAATCCTTATAGTCTGCTCAACAGGACATTTGAAGTCGGACTATCCGAAGTTGCCATCCGGGAAAATGTGCCTTTATTGGCTTATTCACCTTTGGCTTTTGGTTTGCTCAGTGGTAAATATTTCAGCGCTGGCGATGTAAGCAACTCACGACTTACTTTGTTTCCTAATTTTAAAAGATACAATGGCGAAATTAGCCGTATGGCTGCCAAAGAATACGTAACATTAGCACATGATCATGGATTATCACCTAGCCAAATGTCATTGGCTTATGTGAATACCCGTCCATTTTTGGGTGCTAATATTATTGGTGCAACGAGTATGATACAACTGAAAGAAAATATAGAAAGCATAAATGTAGACTTATCCGAAGAGGTTTTACAAAAGATAGAGGAGATACATTTGAAGATGCCAAACCCGGCACCTTAGTTTAGGGTTGAGGAAATGAATGTTGAAGATTGAGTGATGAGGATTAAGTTATTGAACGGATTAATCAGTTAACCAATTCACCAGTTGACCAATTTAGACAAAACACAAACCAAAGGGTTGATTTTTTGTTAGGTAAACTTAAAATTAGCAAGTAAAATGAGGGACATTATAAATTAGTGAATCATGTTAGGATTATTTAAAAAGAAGAAAAATAAGGAACATCGTTACGATTATCTTACAGTAAAAGAATTACACTGGCATGGCAAAAATGCTGCAACAATTGTATTTGAATCTCCGGCCGACGCTTTTGATTACAAGCCTGGTCAGTACCTTACAATAATAACCGAAGTTGATGGGCAGGAAGAACGCAGAAGTTACTCACTCAATTCTTCTCCCTTTTTAGACAAAAATCCGGCGGTAACCATCAAAAGAGAAGAAGGTGGGAAAGTAAGTGGCTATTTAATTGACAATTTACAGCCGGGCGATCAGGTTAAAATTATCAAACCCATGGGCAAATTTACCACTGATTTTGATCCTAAAAATAAGCGACACCTGGTTTTGATAGGTGGTGGAAGTGGCATTACACCACTCTATGCTATTTTGAGGTCGGCACTGGATCAAGAGCCGCAAAGCACTGTGACTTTAATTTATGGTAACCGTGATGAAGAGAATACCATTTTCAAAAATGAGCTCCTGCAATTGAAAAAGCAATACAATGATAGGTTCACCTATTATCACACGCTTTCTCAGCCCGGCGCTTCATGGACCGGAGAAAAGGGTAGAATTGATCATGATAAGTTGGCAACCGTATTAGGCAATGAATTGAAAGCTAATGAATACTACCTTTGTGGCCCACAGGGAATGATGAAAACTGCCGAGGAATACCTGAAAGGGCAGGGTTGTGTGAATGTATTTAAAGAAAGCTTTGTAGCGTCTGATGAAATTAAAAATATAAAAGTAGTGGAAGGAGAAAGAAAAAGAAAACCCAGTGAAGTAACCGTAATTGACGGCGGTGAAGAGCATATTTTTACGGTAGAGCCGGATAATAGTATTTTGGAAACAGCGCTGGATAATGGTATTGACTTACCATACTCATGCCAGAGCGGGATATGCACTACTTGCCGCTGTAAAATATTGGAAGGCGAAGTAGAGATGGAAGTTTCCGAAGGTCTTACTGATGATGAAATTGCCGAAGGTTATGTCCTTATTTGCGTAGGACACGCCAAAAGTGATAAAGTGAGGTTGGATTTGGAGTAGAGGATATTTAACGCTAGGAGCGCAAAGCTTGCGCAAAAGATAACACACGAGGCTGTCTAAAAGGAGTATTTAGGATTACAAGTTAAAATATTATTTCAAATTTGCAACTCTTTGCGTCTTATGCGTCTTTGCGTGAAACTATTTAGACATATTTTATAATAATATTTTAAACAAAGTAAATAATGTCAATTTTTGGACAGCCTCGTGTTTTTTTAGTCAATAAAATTCATAATTAATTTTGACCGTATATTCCAGCTCTTCTTTTAAATTATAGACCCGATACAAATTGATAAGCTTATCATTCAGGTATTCAATTTCTTTTAGCAAGCTCCCATCGTTCCGATAGATGGCTATTAGCCTTTCTTGTTCATCAAACTGGTAGGTCTGGCTTTCGAAGTAATCAAATTCCGGTTCTTCAGGAACTTTGTCAATTTCTTCAGCAACTGAATTATTGCCTTCATATTCCATGTAAAAAAATGGTCTTTCATTTTTAAATTGAGCTTGCAGGTGTTTAATCATAAAGTTATCAGTATCATATTCAAACTTTTCCAGTCTCTTTCTTTTTACGAAATCGCCGGTATGAATGGTCTCATACCCCTTACGATTTTTTTCAACCTTTATGTTTTTAATAACTTCAATTTTATAAGCTTCATTTAATTCTATGGGTAAATTATTCTCCCAACCTACTGCACTTGTTCTTTCTTTTTTACGGTCGGAATACCCCATAGGTGGTTTAGGTATAACTATGGGTTTAGCTTTCGTAAGCAATACCTTACCTATGCTAGTTGATACCTTTTAAAACTATTGTTGTAGTTTATCATTTTGTTCCCTAATTTTATCGCAATTAATTAGGATAAATATGATGAAAATAGATCGCAGACAATTTGTGAAAAACATTTCATTTGCTTCGTTACCTTTATTGGGTAATCTTACTTTACCGGCAGATGTACTTAAATTCACTCTGGGTTTTTGGCAGGCGGCCAAAATTCAACAGCTTTTTTCTAAGCTTTTGTTGCCAAATGTTTCCCTTGCTACAATTGAGCGCGAAGGCAAAGTAGGCTTATTTACCAATGGTGTAGTGGTAGGAGAGACCTTGGCTGAAAGAGCCGCGATGGCCACTACTTATTTGCATAAAAGACCGGTCTTATTGCCAGTGCCTGTGGCCAATTCGATGGCAGAATTGAATATGATGCAGAAAGTGGCTACAAAAGAAGGTCATAAATTGGGAATACTGAGTCACTATCATTTATTTCAATCTGTGGTAAAAGTTCAAGAAATCATACGCAGAGGAATATTAGGAGAAATTAAGCAAATTGATTTGCTGGTGAATAATGCTGAGCCAGGTATGATGATAACCGTCGGAGCCGACGGCTTTCTTGGATGGTATTTTCATCCTTTATACTTAACTACCGTTTTTTTAAACAATTCACCTTCGTCATTACAATCAAAGAATTATTCTGGTAGTCAACCTTTTAGTAACATCTATTTCGATTTTGAAAGTGGAGTTAAAGTAAATTTATCTGTTAAAGAGAATTTATCCAACGAGCACTGGGTCATGAATATTAGAGCAGAAAATGGAACATTAAAGTTAGATGGCAATCATAAAATCAACTTTAAAGATAATGACGGGAAGACCAATCTGTTCAGTTTTGACAGTCAGGATTATAAATTTTCATTAGAAGCAACAGTTTTAAATTTTATAGAGGCTGTACAAGATGAGCTATTACTGGAAGATGCAGAAAAGTTGGCATTTCTGAGTGTAGCCTGGCAAGAGGCTATTGAGCAATCAATAGCCAGTGGAGAGAGAGTAGAGATTGAGCAACTACAAGAGGAACAAAATGAAGACAAATAATAGCGTATAAAGTCATGAAATGACTGTATGATCTACACATTTAGCATAAAACCAGTTGTCATTTTAAACATACCACTTTATTTTTTTTCTTTTTAGCTGCCTATCGTGGGCGTATCTACCTTGTGGTCATAACCGGAGGCAGCGCTCTCACCATTACAATTCCATCTATATCTCTTAGTTTTTGTAAATGTCCTTCATTTATATGCCCATCTACATCAATTATATTATAAGCAATATCATGATGATGCCGATTAAGCATATTTGCAATATTTATATCTTGCTCGGCAAGTATAGAAGTAACATGGCCAATCATTTTTGGTATATTTCGATTGGCAATAAGTAATCGGGAGCCACCATTGCGTTCCATTTCACAAGTAGGAAAATTGACTGAATTTCTAATATTTCCATTTTCAAGATACTGTAGTAACTGATTTACTGCCATCACAGCACAATTATCTTCTGATTCGGGAGTAGAAGCTCCCAGATGAGGAATGTTGATCACTTTTGAATGTTTTAATAAATCAATATCAGGAAAATCGGTAACATAATGGCTCAATACTTCCTGATCTAAAGCCTCGAACAAGTCCTGATTATTTACCAATCCACCACGGGAAAAATTCAACAACCTTGTTCCGGGTTTCATCATTCTTAGTTTTTCTTTATTAATAAAACCACGGGTATTATTAGTAAGTGGCATATGCAGCGTTATATAATCTGATTGTGAAAAAAGCAGCTCCAGTCCAGTAGCTCGTTGTACATTTTGCGAGAGATCCCAGGCATACTCTACAGAAATGTAAGGATCGTAACCAATTACCCGCATCCCCAGTGCCTCAGCGGCATTAGCTACGAGTACACCAATGGCTCCAAGTCCTATTATGCCAATAGTTTTGCCCAGTATTTCCGGACCGGCAAAATTCGACTTGTTTTCCTCAATAATTTTGGTGACTTCTGCGCCTTTGTCTTTTAAGCCATGAGCCCATATAATGCTTTCGGCAATTTTTCTTGAGCTCATGAGCATTCCCGCGATTACTAGTTCTTTTACGCCATTGGCATTTGCCCCTGGCGTATTAAAAACGGCAATACCTTTGGCTGTACAGTCATCTACCGGTATATTGTTTATTCCTGTGCCCGCTCGGGCTATAGCTTTTAAGCTGGAAGCAAATTTCGTATCATGCATTTTTGCACTTCGCACCAAAATAGCATCAGGGTTTGGTATTTCAGAGGCAATTTCATAACTACTTCGTGGAAATAAGTCGAGCCCTTTGGGTGAAATTTTATTCAGGGTCTGAATGCGAAAACTATTATTCTCCATTTTCTTCTTACTTATTTTTATTTTCAAAGTCTTCCATAAAATACACTAAATCATTTACACCCTGCACTGGCATTGCATTGTAAATACTGGCACGCATGCCTCCCACCGATCGGTGTCCTTTTAAGGTTTTAAACCCTGCTTGATCAGCTTCTTTAATAAATTTAGCATCCAAGTCAGCATTTCCCGTTACAAAAGGAATGTTCATAATTGATCGATCAGCACCTTTTACGGTAGATCGGAACATGTTTGACTGGTCAAGGTAATTGTAGATTTTGGCAGCTTTTTCATTATTTTGCTTTTCCATGGCCGGAATACCTCCTTGCGCAAGCAGCCATTCAAATACTAAACCCGCAATGTAAATAGCAAAGCATGGTGGCGTATTAAATAAAGATTCACTTTCAATATGTGTGCTGTAGCGCAACATAGTAGGGGTTATTTCCAATGGACTATCTGCCAGATCTTCCTTGATTATTACGATAGTTACTCCTGCAGGAGCAATATTTTTTTGAGCTCCGGCATATATCAATCCAAATTTGCTTACATCATAATATTGGGATATGATATTGCTACTCATGTCTGCTACCAGGGGTACCTCGCCCACCGGTGGTAATGAAGGAAACTTTGTACCATAAATGGTATTGTTGGTAGTGAAGTGAACGTAATCCGCTTCCGGATCAAATGTTTCAGGCTTTATTGTGGGTATATAATTAAACGTTTGGTCTTCAGAAGAAGCTACCACATTCACCTGACCATATCTTTTTGCTTCTGATATGGCTTTTTTCGACCAGCTTCCTGTATTTATATAGTCTGCTTTTTTCCTGCGAAATAAATTTAGGGGTACCATGGCAAATTGGGTAGATGCGCCACCTTGTAAAAATAAAACTTTATAATTTTCAGGGATTTGCATCAGCTTTCGCAAATCAGCTTCCGCTTTTTTTATTATGTCGTCAAACGCTTTACTACGATGGCTCATTTCCATTACTGACATACCAGTGCCTTTATAATCAAGCATTTCTGCCTGTGCTTTTTGTAAAACAGCTTCAGGTAATACAGCTGGTCCAGCCGAAAAATTATATACTCGTCCCATAATAGATTACAATTTAAATTTGGTTTTTGCTATTAAAAATTTAAGTTCTTTGTTTAAATTCACATTCTGTACTTCAATATGAGGTATATTGGATTTGCTAATTGGCACTAAACAATAATTTATTATACCTCTAATTGATGTTTGGCTTAATAGTTTGATTACATCTTCTAATGCTTCATTATTTACTGCTACCACTGCCAATTCAATATTTTTTCTCTCAATTATATCCTCTATTTCATATAAAGGAAAAAGTGGTACAGGAGAAGAAATTGTTTCTAATTTGTTAATATTTACATCGAAACCAGCTACCAGTTCTACCGGATCAGAGAATAGATAATGCTGTAATTGTAATAACAGCTCTCCTAATTTTCCTAATCCAATAAGGCAGGCTTTTTTTTTGCTGTTCCACAAGAAGTCACTTAATATTTTTAAAAGGGTGGAAGTGGTATATCCACGACCTTTAGTTCCTGTTTCGCCCAGCCTGTTGAGGTCCTTCCTTATGGTAAATGCCGATTCTCCCAAAAAGGCCCCTAATCCTTCAGATGATACTTTGCTAATTCCTTTTTCATGTAAATATTGAAGATATTGCTCAAGCTCAACCAATCTTCTGATAGTATTTTTAGGAAGCTCCATACTAATTAGTGAATAAAATCACATTATTGATTTATTGACAGGGCAAATCTGAGTAAAATATTGATAAAATCATAATATGGTAGTGCAAAATTGGCAATTTTGTGAATAAATTCACTTAATAAATATTGTTGTTATACGAGTTTACTTTTTTTAGATTTGTAAGTGGCTTCACAAAGTATATAAGTTCACTTATTTTATTGACAAGTCGATGAAAATCTCTAAAGAAGAGGCTAAAGAAGAGGTAGCGGATTTAACGCGAAAGATCAATTATCACAACAATTTATATTATCAGCAACACCGCTCAGAAATATCTGATCAGGAGTTTGACTTTATGTTAAAACGATTGATTGATCTTGAAGAAGCATTTCCGGAGCTAAAATCAGAATTTTCTCCTTCGCAAAGGGTAGGGGGAACCATCACCAAAGATTTTGCCTCCGTGCGTCATACCTATCCTATGTTGAGTTTGGGTAATACTTACTCTAAAGAAGAATTGCAGGAGTTTGATAAGCGAATAGCAAAAGGATTGGACAATCAACCTTACCAGTATTTTTGTGAGCAAAAATTTGATGGAGTTGCCATAAGCTTAACCTATGAAAATGGAATATTGAAAAGAGGTGTTACTCGTGGTGATGGCTTAAGAGGTGATGATGTAACCAATAATGTAAAAACCATAAAGTCCATTCCTTTACGTGTAAATGAACCCAATATCCCATCCGTTTTCGAGGTTAGAGGAGAAGTATTTATGCCGAGGCATGTTTTCAACGAGCTGAACCGTAAACGAGAATCGCGAGGTCAAGCGCTACTAGCCAATCCACGTAATACAGCCTCCGGAAGTTTAAAGATGCAGGATGCTTCGGAAGTAGCCAAAAGAAAATTAAATTGTTATTTATACCAGCTTTTGGGGGAGGATCTGGAAATTGAAACACACGAACAGGCAATGGCCTTGCTGGAAGAATGGGGTTTTAATGTATCCCGTACTTATAAATTATGTGAAAATTTGAATCAGGTTTTTACCTATATTGACGATTGGGAAGAAAAACGTCTTGAGTTGCCCTTGGATACCGATGGTGTTGTTGTGAAAATTAATGACTACGGGCAGCGAGAAACTTTAGGATTTACAACTAAAAATCCAAGGTGGGCTATTTCTTTTAAGTACAAAACGGAAGGTGAAGCTACGCTGTTGCAGCAAGTAGTTTATCAGGTGGGCAGAACAGGAGCCATTACACCAGTAGCCAATTTAGAACCAGTAAAGATTGCAGGCACCATTGTAAAAAGAGCCTCATTACATAATGCTAATGAAATTCAGCGCCTCGACCTGAGGCAGGGTGATACTGTTTTTGTAGAAAAAGGGGGAGAAATTATCCCTAAAATTACCGGCGTAGATTTAACTAAAAGGAAAGCAGGCAGTAATGAAGTATTGTATATCGAGAATTGCCCAGCCTGTAGCACTCCTTTGGTACGAAAAGATGGGGAAGCAGTGCATTTTTGCCCCAACAGTCGTGGATGTCCGCCCCAGATAAAAGGTAGAATTGAGCATTTTATTCAACGTAAAGCTATGAATATTGACAGCCTGGGACATAAAACAATAGACCTCTTTTATGAAAAAGGATTACTTAAAAATCAGGCAGATATCTATCGGCTTACGTTTAACGATATCATTCATCTGGAGCGATTTAAAGAGCAGTCTACACGAAATATTTTGGATGGAATAGCGGCATCTAAAAGTGCTTCTTTTGAAAATGTGTTATTTGCTTTGGGCATACGATATGTTGGCCAAACAGTGGCTGAAAAACTTGCCCGACACTTCAAAAATATTGATAATCTGAGGCAGGCTTCTTTTGAAGAATTAATTGCTGTACCGGAGATTGGTGAACGAATTGCAGAAAGTGTACTGGAGTTTTTTACGGAACCGGAAAATGTAAAATTAGTTGAGGATTTACGTTCCTCGGGTTTGAATTTTATTATCGAAGAAAAAGAATTAGTACCTGAAAGTAATGTTTTAGCAGGTAAATCTTTTGTTATATCAGGAGTATTTGAGAATTTTGAGCGGGATGACTTGAAATCTTTAATTAAAAATAAGGGTGGAAAAGTGAGCTCTTCTGTTTCAGGTAAAGTAGATTACCTGGTGGCTGGAGAGAACATGGGGCCGGCAAAAAAAGAAAAAGCAGAAAAGCTGGGTGTTATCATCATCTCTATAAATGAGTTTTTAAGCATGATAGAAGAATAAAGACATGTTGGCCATACAAAAAAAAATGATCCAGATGAATACTCGTTCTTTTTTAAAAAAAGTAAGAAAGAAGGAAAAACTCACGGTTGGATTTCAACAAGCGATGCATGTGGGAGTCATTTTTTCCATTGCAGACAAGAAGAAACACGAAGAAGTAAAACATTTTGTAAATGTTTTACTTCGGGATGATAAAAAAGTGGAAGTAATGGCCTTTTTAGGAAAAGGCCAGGTAAACCACGAGTTTAAATTTGACTTTTTTACTGAAAAAGATTTTACACTTACAGGTGATATAAATGGTAGAAGCTTAATAAGCTTTACGAGTAAGCCATTTGATTATTTAATAAACCTGGATCTAAAACCTAATATTTTTGTGGAAAACATATTGGCCAGAAGCAAGGCTAAATGCAGAATAGGCCACTTTTATGACGATTATTCTAATAATTTTTTCGAAATGATGATCAGTTTAGATGGGCATGAACCTAATTTAAGAAGTCTTTATGAGCAAATTTATCATTATACCAAATCAGTAAAAAATGAAGGAAAGCTTTAGCGGAACAGGTGTAGCTTTGGTAACACCATTTAATTCTGACTTAACCGTGGATTACCAGGGGCTTCAGAAATTGATAAAGCATACTTTGCCTTTTGTTGATTATTATGTGGTGCAGGGCACCACAGGAGAATCAGCTACTACTACTGACGAGGAAAAGGATAAAATATTACGATTTGTAATTGAGCAAAATCAAGGGAAGCTACCTATCGTTTATGGTATAGGAGGTAATAATACCAATTATTGCTTAGCGGAAATAGAGAAAGCAAACTATGAAAGTGTCAAAGCTATTCTATCGGTAAGTCCGTATTACAATAAGCCTTCGCAGGAAGGTATTTTTCAGCATTATACTGCTTTAGCCGATGCTTGTCCTGTACCAGTAATACTTTATAATGTTCCAGGGCGAACAGGTTCTAATATTGAGGCGGAAACATGCCTTCGTTTAGCGGAGCACCAAAATATCGTTGGAATAAAGGATGCTTCTTGTAATTTCCAGCAACTGATTCAAATTGCTAAATTTAAACCAGACAATTTTTGTTTGATTTCCGGAGACGACTTATGTACCGTGCCTTTAATTTCAATTGGTGGTTGTGGAGTTATTTCCGTTACTGCCAACGCGTTTCCCGATGTGTATAAATTAATGGTAGATTCAGCTTTGAATAATGATTTTCTACGAGCACAGCAAGCTTTATTCAAATTGCTGGAAATCACTCCCTTGATGTTTGAAGAAGGTAATCCAGTGGGCATCAAAGAACTGCTTTATCAAATGAGCGTGTGTGATCCTTACGTGCGTATGCCTCTTACTACTGCCTCATCAAATTTAAAAAGAAGAATTAAGCAACACCTTTCAGAAATAATGAGTACATCCTGATAAATTTATTGATAGTAATACCTTTTATTGGTTGCTGCGTCTTTGCAAGTTATCATCCTTAACTTGGCCATGAAAAAAAACAGATTTTCATGTTTAAAAAACAGTGTCTCCTATCTTCAGCAATCTGCAAAAGGAAATGATAACAGGCTTAGGTGTCTTTCAGGTAGTAATTGCAATGCAACCCCTTTCTATCAAGACTACTGCTTTATAATTCTTACTGTTTCCTTTATATCACCATCGAGTATGGCCAATATGTAAGTGCCATCGGGAATCATTTCCGGTAGTTCAATTTGATATAGTTCTTCGTGGGGGTCCTTTTGTAAGTCCAACCGATCAATAAAATCTCCCTTGACCGAATGCATGGTAATTGTAAGATTATATAACGCGGCTTGTACATTAGGCTTTAAATAAAAGCTGTTGTCTTTTACCGGATTGGGAAATATTTGATAAAGGGATTGCCTGGCTAAAAGAGGCTCGTTAGCAAGTACCAAGTTTTTTATCTTATTAAAATCAGGAATTCCATAACCTAGCAATGTGTCCGGATTTAGAAATTGACTGGCTGAGCTTTTAAGTAATTGAAGTAATTCCATGTTGGTGAGGTCCGGTTTGGCTTGCCAAATTCCTGCTGCCAAACCAGCAACTAACGGACTGGCAAAAGATGTACCGTTGCCAGAATTAATATTGCCGGAGCTACTGATTATACTCGTTCCCGCTCCAAAAGCCGCCAATTCAGGCTTAATTCTATCATCATAAGTAGGTCCCGCCGAAGTAAAAGAAGTAGGGAAAAGGCTTGAATTAACAGCACCTACAGATAAAACCGAATCGGCATCCGCAGGTGGTACTATATGCTTCCATGTGTTATTTCTTTCATTTCCGGCACTGGTTACCACCAACATACCAACGGCTGCAGCTAAATCTGCTGCTCTGGTTATTACTGCATTATCACCATTCAGGTCGCTATAGCTATAGTTCATCGAGGTAATATCGAAAGTATTGTAACCAAGTGATGAATTAATTATATCCACACCTACACTATCAGCATATTCTGCAGCAAAAAGCCAATTATATTCTTCAATCCTATATTCACTATTCACGGCTTCTGTTACGCAAAGCACATAATTGGCTTGGGGCGCCGTGCCGATATATTCATCAGTTTGATAACCTCCCATGCAAGAAAAAACATTGGTGCCATGATCATCGTAACGATATACATCATCGCTGTTACCCACAAAATCAAAGGTGCTTATAATTTTATTGTTATCGAATAGATGTGAAAAATACCTTAAGGTGTCTACTCCTGCAAATCCGCCATCAAACACGGCTATTGTAATATCGTTACCTTTAAAACCCAAACTATGCATTTGATTAGCACCTACCATCTCGTTTTGAAAATGCGTTGATTGTTCTTTTCTTCGGCTGTTGCTAAATGAAAAACTATAACCAACCCTACGGAAACCACTTTCTCCGGGTGCTACTAATTCCGTGTTAGAAATTGAAGATAATTGTTCTATTGCAGGTATTAATGATTCATCAGCTTCAATTAAAGCTGCATTCATCCAACGTGAAGTGTATAAAATTCTGGCTCCGGTATTTGTTACAGCAGCAATATAAGAAGAGCTGGGAGGCAGATCACGCTCTGAGATGGATATATTCTGCTTGATTCGTCTTTCAATAGACTTTATTGATAAGAATTGTTCAGGGTTTTCTATTGAATAATTATTGCCATCTTTGTCAGCAAAAAAAACCACGTAACGATTTATTTGTGCATAAGCCAAACTTTGAAACAATAAAACTAAAAACAACAAGTAAACTTTTTTCATCTGCAAAAACTTATATTCTATTTGGAAAAGAATAAGAATATCTTATATTAGCAATAAATAGTCCATTAACAAAACTATAAAAAAAATCAATAAAACGGCAGATAAAATTCAATAAATGTGCCAGAATGCATTATATTTAGGTTAATTGTATCATATTGATTAAATTCTTAGCTTCACTAAATCAATCAATTTGCTGCAAAACTATTGCTTTTAATTCCATTTTGGCTTGCTCAGGAATTGACGAAGCACTTACCTTTAGATTGTATTCACCTGGCAATAATTTTAGTGTTCCTACATTGAGCGTTCCCCAGGTTCTTTCATACACTTCCTTACGGGGTACTCTATCGGGGCTAATTATCTGCTCACCTGGAAATGCTTTATCAATTTCTTTCAGAACGGATTGATTACCAACAGAAACAACTAATTTAGCGCCTTGCGTGGCAGCATTATATTTTAACAACACTAGGTATTTTCCTTCTTTTACCACCTCTATAGGCCAGGTAGCATAAGCATCGGGCGTTTTCCAGTTCACAATCCAGTCGTTGGCCCATCCGTGCCCTTCCTTATATTTTAGTCCATTAAATAATTGAGCTTCATGAGCCGGCATATTAACCGCTTTAGCTGCTTCATATCCCACCGGAATAGGAGGTGGGGCTACACCATTTTTATTGACGTCACGCTGAATTTTACCATAAGAAGCGGCCAGATTAGAAGCAATTTCAGGAGATATTCCGGCAATATTTCGATGTTGTCCGGGATCGTGAAAAAGATCATAAAGCATCGTATCGCCTTTTTGTATTACCAGCCGGAATTTTCCCTGGCGCAATGAGCCTTTCCCTCCCCAGTTGGTATATAAGCTTCTTTCCGGCCAAGATACATTTTGGTTTTCCATCAAGGGAACCAGGCTCTTGCCATCTAAATTGGAGGGTACTTCAATTTGACATAAGTCCAACACCGTGGGTAAAATATCGATATGAGCTACCGGAGTTTTGATGCTTTTGGCTGATGTAAACCTACCCGGGAAGGAAAGATAAAATGGCACACGAATGCCTCCTTCGTCCACGTGACCTTTTATACCTTTCATGCCTCCATTAAATCGATGCCCGTTGGGGCCGTTGTCAGTGAAAAATATCACGACCGTATTTTGTTCAAGCTCCAAGGTATTGATTTGATTTAAAACCCGGCTTACATTATCATCGATATTCTCTACCATACCATACACCGAAGCATTTTTATCGTCAAAGCCCATTGCTTTATATTTTTCAAAATATTGATCGGGTAATTGGAAAGGACTGTGTGGGGTATTGTAGGCTATATAGCAAAAGAAAGGATTGGCTTGATTTTTTTTAATAAATGCAATGGCCGAATCGGTAAGAATATCCGTTATGTAGCCTTTAGTTTTAACCATTTGTCCATTATAATTCAAGGTGGTATTGATATAGTTGTTCCAATGGCCTGCCGTGAAACCAAAAAATTGGTCGAATCCCTGTCCTTTAGGATTATTTGGAAATTGTTCACCGTTGTGCCATTTGCCAAACATACCGGTAGCATATTCATTTTGCTGCAAGATTTCAGCGATGGTTACTTCCTCAGCGCTCATTACTTCCTGGCGGTTAGTAACACCGGTAACACCGGCACGAGCAGGGTATCTGCCGGTAAGCATGGAAGCACGAGTAGGAGCGCAGACAGGTGAAACATAAAATTGGTCGAAATTTTGGCTATTGCGGGCCAGGAAGTCTAGGGTGGGAGTGTGAAGTGAATCGTTGCCATGTGCATGCAAATCTCCCCACCCCTGGTCATCTGTTAAGATAATAATTACATTGGGGGAAGCACTTTTTGCTTTTGATTTTTGATTGTCTTTATTGTCAGCACAAGCACTGGCAATCATCAACATTAGGCAAGCATATAGATATTTCATAATTTTTGAATTTAAGTGGCAAAAGTTTAGAAAAAAGCTATAAAAAACAAGTCATTACCAACATGATTATATGAGAATTGAAAGTAAATTTTGTACTATAGGTATAATTTGTAATAGAAGTAGATTTATTTGTTTAAATTTGATAAAGCAGAATTTTATAATTCAATATGAAAAAAGCGCTAGTGGTTCTTATTTTTTTCATCTTGCTTATTTTTGCAAGTGTTTTAGGCTTGAAAAATTGGCTAGAGCAAAATTTTGGCGAAGTGATCAATAGCAATGCTGATAGACGATATAACTTATCTTATCAATCTTTAAAAATTAATGCAGACTTTAGCGGGCTTAAATTGGATCAAGTATATATAAAGCCTGTGAACAAAGAACAAACGCTTGTTTTATCGGGTAATGCCAGTAAAATATTGATTAAAGATATACATTGGCACGACCTGATTTTTGATAAGCGTGCCGTTGTAGAACGAATGGTGTTTCAAAATCCTGAAATAAATATATACCTGAACGAAAATAAGCTCTCTCAGCATTCGCAAAAAGGCATGCGTTTTTTGTTGGAAGATATTCTTGAGCGAGGCAATATTAAAAATTTCAGTATTCAAAATGGCGAAATGAATATTTTCAATTCTGCAAATAATTTAAAACTGGCGGAAATACAATCGATTGACCTTAATATTGATGGATTGAAAACCAATCAAAAATTAATTAATAAAATAATTCCTTTTCATTTCAGTTCACTTCACATTACTTGCAACAATATTATCAGTCAGGTAGATTCTTTATCTTCATTATTTTGTGAGCGCTTAGAGTATTTTTCAGATGCACAAGAACTTACCATCGGCCAGCTCCATCTTCAGCATGAAAAGCCCTTATCGGAGATTAGTACCATGAGAAAGGTACAAACTGATGTGATGGAAGCTGGGTTTAGTATGATAAAGTTTAGCAATATTGCATCTACTAATTTTGCGGACGAGTTAATATTGTACGCGGGTAATATGGAGGTGGATAGCCTCTACTTTGTTAGTTATCGAGATAAAAATTTGCCCAGGCCTCCCGATAAAGTAAAGCCTATGTTTTTATCAGTTATTAACGCCATACCCTGGCAGCTATCGGTTGATACTATGCAAATAAAAGGCGGTAATTTAAAATACCTGGAACTGCCAGAAAAGGGAAAAATACCGGGGGTGATTTCATTTGAAAACTTTTACGCGAGTATTTATAATTTTACAACCATTATGAATCACCAGAAAAATAAACAACGAGTAGAAGGAGACATAATTTGCAATATTAATGGCAGTGGCAAAATGAAGGCAAAGCTAACTGTTCCATACAATGATAATTACTTTTGGTTGCAAGCAAGTATTACAGATATAGACGCATTGAAACTAAATAAAACCATTAATCCATTACTTTCAATAGATATTAAGGAGATGGATTGGCATGCTTTACATTTCAATATGAATGCCAATAAGTTGCGATCAAAGAATGAATTAACTTTTGAATACGAAGGCTTGAAGCTTTCCATTAAAGATTCTAAAAATAAGCGAAAAGGGTTCAAGACATTTTTGACCAATATTTTGGTTAGAACTAATAATACGGCTACTAAAAATAATTATGTAGAAGCCTCCTATCAAACCATTCGAAATCCCAATCGTGGCCCTTTCAATTTAATGTGGAATAGCTTAAAAGATGGTATGTTGCAAATAGTACCTTCAGCTACTGCGCAAAAGTACGTTTTGAAGGAAAAAGAAGAACCACATTATTAATATTCTAAATTCGATCTTAATGTTTTGTAATCTAAATTTTCAAATACGAATTTATGCTTCAAAGCTTAACTAATAAAGAAATTTATCAGCAAAATCCTAAGTTGCAAAAAACTTTATGAAAACCTGCTGGAGCACCCAATTTAATTTGTTGGTATTTTCTTTAGGTTTAATTTAAGAAAACAAAACCTGCTATTCTTAGCTCCACTCTCTGTCCCAGCTTTTTCTATCGTTCCACTCATCGGTAGGAGCAAACATTTTAGTACCTTTAGCCAGGTGCTCTTTCAGTACTTCTTCATTTAATTCTAAGCCTGTTCCGGGTTTGTTTGGTACTTCTACGTATCCATCCTTTACCAATGGGTTATCCAGCCCGGTTACCAGGTCTTCCCAATATTCCTTATCAACCGAATGGTGTTCCAGGGCAACAAAGTTTTCAGTAGCAGCTGCCGCATGTACACACCCCATAAAAGATATAGGCGAACTTGCATGATGAAGTGCCATGGCAATACCGTGTTCCTGGGCATAATCTCCAATTTTTTTGGTTTCCATATAACCACCTGCCGACACCGGGTCCGGATGTACCATATCTACTGCTCGCTTTTCTATCAGGTCTTTAAATCCATCCTTCAGGTAAATGTCCTCGCCTGTAAGGGTAGGCACATTAAGATGAGTGGTAATTTCACGCCACTGGTCTGTCAATTGCCAGGGGATCAGGTCTTCCAGCCAGGCGATATTATATGGTTCAAAAGCCTCACCCAGCCGGATCACACTATTGACACCCATATGCCCAAGGTGATCGATGGCGATGGGAATTTCGTAGCCAACAGCATCACGCACAGCAGCCACGTATTCCACCATTTTTTCAATACCTTTTTCCGTGATCTGTACCCGGGTAAAAGGGTGCATGGTATTGGAATAAGATTGTGGTACCTGATCCCAACCGCGCAAATCACCCCAGGGACTGGTATTGGTAAGCGTGCCTGGTATATCTTTAATAAGCCCGATGCCAATATCCATTTTCATAATGGTAAAACCTTTTTCTACTCTTCTTTTCATACGTTGCGCGAATTCTTTTGGATCGCGTACTGTAGGTGTGTCCACGTAGATACGTACCTTGTCACGATATTTACCGCCTAGTAATTGATAGATAGGTACTCCATATGCTTTTCCGGTAAGATCCCAAAGTGCCATTTCCACTCCGGAAACTCCTCCTCCTTGACGACCATGGCCGCCAAAGGGCTTTATGATTTTGAAAAGTTTTTCCACGTTGCATGGGTTTTCTCCCAACAATCTGCTTTTTAGCATCAGCGCGTATCTCGGATCAGCTGCATCTCGTACATCGCCCAGACCATGAATACCTTGATTAGTGTAAATTTTCACGATTGGTACTCGATCATATTGGGCAATCCGCATATCAGTAATTTTTAAATCGGAAGGTGCCGAAAAACGATTTACTTTAGAAGTTGAATGCTCGAGTTGCTCCTCTAGCGGCTTTGCTGCCATTAGTCCGCCTAGGCTCAATCCACCAAGGCTGGCTGCCTGAATAAAATTTCTTCTGTTTAACTTTTGTTTGGGTTTATGACTTTCGCTCATTTTCAATTAAGTTTGAAATAGTTACATTTTGTCCAAAGCTTAAAGATATGGCGTTTTTTTAATATGTGCTCGATTTTTGAGCATGATTTATTCAGAATAAAAAGACAATTATTAATTTATTCGTGTATAATGCTTATCACTTAAAGCAATTTGGCGCGAGTATTCCGGAATATTTTATCCCAATCATTTGGATATCCTTTAAATAATTAAAAATTTTGAGAATACTTAACCTATTTCATCAACACCAAAAATTATGAATCAAAAAATTTACAAGATATTCCTTTGGTTGTCTTTGGCGTTTGCCCTTGCTTTTTTATCTTTTTGGATTATAGGGTTTAACCAAATTACAGGACCTTTTTTGATTTTATTTTTCATCTGTTTAGCCATAGGAGTAAGGGTGAGTGAATTTTTCAAAAGCTTTTCCTATACCATAACCATCTTTGCAGCAGTATCTTTGGCAATATTTTATCCGCAATATTTTACGGAATGGGGAGATTTTCAATTGAAGTTGTTGATTGTTCCGTTATTGCAGATTATCATGTTTGGTATGGGCTCTCAAATGAGTTTAAAGGATTTTAAAGGAGTGATTAAGATGCCAACTGGTGTTTTTGTAGGTATTATTTGTCAATTTACAATCATGCCGCTAGTAGGTTTTGGCATCGCTTCTACTATTGGTTTCCCTCCTGAAGTAGCAGCCGGCATTATTTTGATAGGCTCATCCCCAAGTGGTCTGGCTTCTAATGTGATGTCGTTTATTGCTAAGGCCAACTTAGCGTTGTCCGTAACACTTACTGCAGTTGCCACCCTACTGGCGCCCATAATTACACCCTTCTTAATGCAGCAATTGGCTGGAGAGTTTGTGCCCATAGATTTTTGGGCTATGATGCTGAGTATTATCAATATGATCATTTTGCCAATAGTGGCAGGTCTAATGTTCAATGCAATTGCTTATGGACAGGAAAGCCGCAATAGCATTATTTGGCAAGCCGTTACTTATTTTGTCATTATCGTATTAACGAACTATATATTGCTTTCTCAAACTGCAGCAGATTTTTCGGGCGCTTTGAATGGTCTTCTTACTGATGCATTTTGGTTCTTATTATTACCAATAATTGCCGGCTTTTTGTTTCTAAAACTAGCAAAGGGAAGAAAAGAATACCTTGACAAAGCGTTGGCGTTCGTTTCTATGGCTGGTATTGCTATTATTATCGTGATTATTACTTCGGCCGGAAGAGAAGACTTATTGCAAATAGGGTTTTTGTTGATCCTTGCAAGTTTAATTCATAACATGTCAGGATATGGATTGGGATATGGCATTTGTAAATTATTGCGTATGGACGAAAAATCGTGTCGTACCATAGCCCTGGAAGTGGGTATGCAAAATGGCGGGCTGGCTTCGGGTATTGCGGTAAGCATGGGTAAAATAGCAACCGTTGGCCTGGCGCCGGCAGTATTCGGTCCTTTGATGAACATAACCGGTTCATCACTGGCTACCTGGTGGCGTGGGCGACCGGTAGGAGATATAGAGAAGGTGCGACCAGGTGAGGTCGAGGAGAAAGTGTAAGTGGGTTTAATGATGGAGAGGCGGAGGTGAGGAAGTAAAGCAGTGAAATTAAGAAATTATAAATTAAGAAATTTATTTAAGTATTCAACTAAAAACTATAAAATTAGAAGAAGATGAGAAAAGCAATTGTATGTATAGTGACGCTGGCCATGATGATATCCTGGCAAAGTAATGCCCAGTTTTTTGATACCAGGGAAGAATTAATCTACTACACCCAGGAGTGGGAAGGTGAAAGGTTTCCTGATGGCAGACCAAAAATACCTGATGATTTAATGAAACGATTGGAAAAAATTTCTATTGAAGAAGCCTGGGGAGTAATTCGTGGTCACGGCTACCATAATCAATTTGCAGGCAATTGGAAAATGATCCATGAAGATGTACCAGTAGTAGGAAGGGCTCTGACTGCTTATTATGTGCCCAGTCGCCCGGAAATAATGGATCGCCTGACAAAAAAAGGCCATGACCAGGGTAGGATAGGAGCCATGAATTCCTGGCCGATCGATGCCCTTCAGCAAGGGGATGTGTATGTAGCTGATGCCTTTGGCAAAATTGTAGACGGTACTTTGATTGGAGATAATCTTGGCAATGCTATTTATGCCAAATCGGGCAATGGGGTTGTTTTTGATGCTTCTTCCCGAGATATGGAAGGTTTATCTGAAATTGAAGGATTTAATGCATTTGTTCGTGATTTTCACCCGTCATTTCTTCAGGAAGTAATGCTGATGGGTATTAATGTGCCAATTAATATTGGTGAAGCCATTGTATTTCCCGGTGATGCCGTGCTGGCTAAGCGCGAAGGCGTTTTATTTGTACCAGCGCATCTTGTAGAAGAAGTAGTAAATAAAGCTGAATTTATCATGCTTAGGGACAAATTTGGCCATGAGATGTTACGTCAAGGAAAATATACCCCCGGCCAGATTGACGGGAAGTGGTCACAGGAAATAAAAGATGCTTTTCTTAAATGGGTAGAAAATCATCCCGATCCTGATACTTTGCCTATGTCAGAAGAGGCGTTGGAAGAATACCTGGAAGGGAGAACCTGGTAATTTATTTTTTTAAAGCCGTATAAGAGATTATCAAGATAATGCTTTTATACGGCTTTTTATTATCATTATTCAAGACCAACTTTTTGATTCAATTGCTGTATCTCGTTCTCAATACTTAGTGCCTTATCAATTTTATTATTCATAAGTTCTTCTGTACTCTTAGCTTTATCAGTATAATGCTTAATTGCTAAATAGCCGATTTCAGAAACCAAATGCTGAAATTCCTTTTCCTTAACTTTTACTTTTTCGCTCATTTCAAATTTTTCTGGCATGACTTTTTGATTATTACATGAAAATGATATCATTGTTATAATATCTTAAAATTTAAAAACTAAAAAATACAGTGAAATTTTATATAACTTTATGATTATGAAAGCGTTATTATTATTATTTTATTTACTTTCTATTTAGAATTATGGAAAATAGGATGATATTTGCATTTTACTTCATAGAATATTATTATTATATTAATGATCACTTTATTTTATTCCTAAAATGAATCAAACAGATAAAATATCTTCTAAAGACGATGATCAGGTAAATATTTCCTTTTCAAAAGAAGAAGCAAAAATAATTTTCGATGCACTGAGTGCCCATAAGTTTAAAATTTCACAAAAGAAATCCAACCTTAGTAACAATTTATCACTAGCAGAAATGGAAGCTTTTTTAAATCAAAGATTCAACGCGATCGATAATGAAATAGCTAAAGCAGACAAGATTTTCGATAAAATTGGCCACGTGATGAAAGCCCGTGAAGAAAATTAAAAGCTATATTTAAATCTTAAATAGAAAAACCTGGAAGAAGCTTTGTAACCTTCTTGAGTATCATTAAAAAATAGCTGTCCAAATAAATCCAGGTCCCAATTCTCAAACATAGATAGCGTAAAATTTGGGCTCAAAAATAAGCCATTAGTAGTTCCGGGAAAATAAATACTCGACATACTGGCGCTTAATAATGGCGTAATTGGATAACTTCCCTGCAGAAGTAAAGTATGTGTATAAGGAATTAAATTCTTGGCTGTTAATTGCTGGTTCGCTCCCAACCCAACCAATCCAAAACCAGGATTAGTTTCGCCTCCACTATTATATAAATAGCTGCTATAAAGATAAAGTGAGTTTTCAAATGAATAGTCAAAAGCCAAAGATCCAACAAATATATCTTCTACATTTTTATAAAAATATTTTTTGTAAGGGCGCCAATAGGAAGTTTCTCCCTTAAAGCCGGCCTGCCCTATGCTACCAGCCCAACCGGTACCCAACACCACATCGCCACGATCTACCCCACCTAAAAATTGGAAGTCGTAGTTCCATTGATTTATTTTCCATAGTCCGGCAGCGACTAACTCGTCCCAGCTATCGGCGGCTTTGGCTGCAAACTCAATGCTGGAGGCAAATCCTGTATAATGAACAACGCGTAAAGCATCGCTACCTGGACGCTCTTCATAATCAAAATCAAAAAAATTGTAAGCATTGAAAATATCATTAGGATTCCAGGCAAGATTTACTCCCCAATTTATACGTTGCCGACCCAATGAAACCTCCCAGTCATTTTTACGCCATTTTACATAAGCTCTATCAAGCATGCTATGAAAAAGAAAATTATCTCCTTTAACCGGGAAAAAAGATAGATCGAAATAATCATCATTTACATCAATGAATTGGTCGTATTGAGGGATCAGTTGCACAAAATCACCGTAAAATATACGATTGCGCATTTCTACTCTTACGGTCCATTCATCACTGGCAAACCAGCGGAAGTTGAGCCGGTTATGGATCAGGTTGTCCACCAAAAGTGAATCCGCGCCATCTACCACGTTGAAGGTTTGCATTAATTTGGCATACCCTTTTAATGACCAGCTTTTTTTCGGCTCCACTCCCGGTACTTGCGCTTTACTGGGCACGATGACAAGAAGCATAAAAATAATTAATGAGCTGATGAAGATTTTGAAAATGAGTTTGTTGTTGTTCATTTTGAAAGACTATTATCCGGAAAAAAAGAGCATACTGGAAAAAAATCCAATACGCCACTTTTAATGTTAAGATTATTTTCTGGTTTCGTCAGATACAATTTTGCCATCTTCCAAAATCATCACCCGGCGAGCACGGTCTATTACGCGCTGGTCATGAGTGGAAAACACGAAAGTCACGTTTTCTTTCTGGTTCATGTCTGCCATCAGGTCCAGTAAGTTGCCTGATGATTTGGAATCGAGATTAGCCGTGGGTTCATCAGCCAGTATAAACTGGGGCTTTGATGCTAATGCTCGGGCTACAGCTACCCTTTGTTGTTGGCCTCCGGAAAGTTGCGAAGGTCTCACATCGGCTTTATCTTCCAATCCCACTGCTTTTAGAAGTTCCATTACACGGTCATGTCGCTCATTTTTATCTATCTTTTGCAAAAGCATGATAAATTCGATGTTTTCTTTGGCCGTAAGTACCGGTATCAGGTTGTACGATTGAAAAACAAACCCTATATTTTTTAAACGAAAGTCGATCAGCTCACTTTCTTTCAAATTGGTGATATCGATATTATTGATTTGAATGTTTCCTTCCGAAGGGCTGTCCAATCCTCCTATAATGTTGAGTAATGTAGACTTTCCGGAGCCTGAAGGCCCCACGATAGCTGAAAATTCTCCTGATTCGATATTTAAATCAACGCCGTTCAATGCGTGTACGGGTACTTTTTCGGGATTGTATACTTTATTTATTTTTGATGCTGAAATTACACTCATGATTATATCTTTATTAGCTTGATTTAAAATTTATATTTTATTAATGGCCTCTACAGGTTTAAGTTTTATGGCTTTAATTGCTGGGTAAATCGCGCCAAGCACCGCTATAATTATAACTCCGGCAGCCAAATAAAAATAATATTGAGGCTCGAGTACCGGGTATACCGTGGTATCAAAGCCAAACTTATCCAACCCTTTGGCGTAATCTGCAAGGTCGAAACCATAATGCTGAAAATGTTTTATAATGGCAAAACCTAGTAGCAGTCCAATGGGACCTCCTATCAATGCCAGCATTATTGTTTCAAGCACGATCATAAAGAAAACACGGACTTTGTTCATGCCAATAGCCATGAGCATACCAATTTCTTTCATGCGTTCTAAAACTGCCATGAGCATTGTGTTGACAATACCAAAACCAAGTGCCAGCATGATAATGACCATAATAATGAGAAGAACAGTGCTGGTTTGGGTTGTAATTAGCTCAAGTTCAGGCGCCAATTCTTTCCAGTTTTGTACTTTCAGCTTTTCAAATTTTGCACTTAATTGATTGGTAACCGGTTGAAGATTTTCAGGATTTTCAAGTCGTAAAACAATTTCATGGATCATGGCAGAACCCAGCAAGCGCTTTAAATCATTTTGCTTTACAAACACACCTGCTTGATTAATTATCGGTGAGTTGGTATCGAAAATACCGTCAATTCTGAAAGCCGCCGAGGTAAGATCGCCATTATCATCAGTAAAAGTTAAAACAAGTTTGGACTTAACCTTTATATCTAGTTTTTCTGCCAGATCCTTTCCTACTAAAATTGGGTTTCGTTTCACCTCTTCAAAATAGGAGCCTTCTATTATGCTTTTGTCCAACTTGAAAACTTTAGACTCCGCCCCGGGCTCTATACCAAGGATTTGTACACCACTGGTGCCGGTGGCTGTATTGGCCATGCCACTCAATAGCATTCGGGGCGAAACAGAAGCTACCCGCTCATTTTCCCGTAAGGCTGAAACCAACTGATTGGCGTCTTCAATGGTAAATTCTACATCTTTATTAGCAGTAAATTCCGGATGATGCATTTGCACATGTCCATATTGGCTATTGATAGCATTGTCGATGTATATTTGCATGAAACTTCGCATGAAAGCAAAAGCAAAACTCAAAGCGGATATGCCTAAAACGATGGCCCCAATTACCACGATACTTCGCCCTTTGCTTCGCCATACATTGCGCCACGATATTATACTTAGCATGTTTGTTTATTTAATGTTTATAAATTACTTGTTTCTAATGGCAACAGCAGTATTCAATTGCCCTATCTTTACCAATGGATAAATACCAATGAGCAATGAAATTATTAATACAACCATAGCTTGCCTGATGAAAATTTCAGGATCTAAAGAGAATGGCAGAATTGGTTCCAGACCAAATTGCTCGTAAATTTTCGCGTATTCTCCTCCCATTTCAATGGGGTTGTAATAGAAATAAAGCAAGATTGGTAAACTTAAAATACATCCTGATAAAACACCCAACATCCCTATAAAAATAGTTTCTGCCAGCATTACCGTCATCAGCTTCAATCTTTTCATGCCAATAGATACCAGAATGCCAAACTCGTATTGTCTTTCATTGGTCATCATCAAAAAGGTGCCGAAAATACCAAAAGCAATCACCGCGTAAAGTATGTACATCATGATTTCTCCACTCACGCGATCCAGTTCGATGCTTTGAACCAGTTCTGGCATCATTGCCCTCCAGCTCATTACTTCATATTGTTCACCAAATTTCTCTTCAAGGTTTTTCAGCGCCATTTTCATATCATCCGGTTCCGGCACCATGATGGCTAACGCCGTTACGCGATCATTGGCAGCGTAAAAATATTGAGCTTCTGCCAAAGGCATGTAGATTGCTTGATTATTTAGTTCGGGTGAGGGGATTTTAATAATTCCGGCTACGGGGTATTTTCCGGCAGCATTAGCCCCTCTAAATCCCTGGCTGATCATCACAATCGTATCGTTCACCTCGAGTTGTAAATAGTTGGCCAGCCCTGCTGCAACAAGCACTCCTGGTTCCTCATTTTTGAGGTATTCCCCTGATACCAGCTTTGATTTTAAACTAGTAATTTTGTTTTCTTTGGCAGGGTCGGTACCAATTACCAGCGCGCCTTTGGTCTTTTCCTGATGAGATGCCAGGGCAAATGATTGCAGCCGGGGTGCTATGGTAGCTACCAGTTCAGTTTTTTCAACAGCCTCAAGTAAACCATCATCAAGTGCCAGGGAGTTATTCAGAATCTTATCATTCCAGTAACCATGCTTGTGAATTTGAATATAGCCGGTTTGAAATCTTACCGTATTGTCTATCATTCGATCGTAAGTACCGGTTTGCATGCTTAGCATGATACAGGCAAAAAATACGGCGAAGGTAATGGATGCAATGGTGATTAAAGTGCGCCTTTTGTTCCGCCATAAGTTGCGCCAGGCTAATTTTAGTTGCATATCAAATTTTATTTATATTTTCAATTGATTAAGGTTTAAGGTTTTTCATATTTTGAATCGAGAAAAACGATGGTTTTATATCAATGTTAAATTGCATATTTTTATATTGCATTACCGTTTTTTGGCCTTCCTCATCTGCTGGAATTACAGTAAGTTTTGAAGGTATTTTTCTGGCGTCAAATTGTTGTATGTCGGAACCCCGCATGGTGTTGATCAGGTACATGTCTTCATCATAAAACCGGGTAAGTAGCTGGTAATAGTTGTCTTTGCTCACGTATAAAATCATCTTACCCCACACTACCGCTGCATTTGGTTTGGGGGTTAACTCCATTTTGTAAACTGCAATATTTTCGATGGTAGAGTCTCCCAGCATTTTATGAGTATAATCTTTCACGATCGAGGATTCCTGTACCAGGTCGTCATTGGTAAAATCCGAACCCATCCAGGATTGGCTCATCATGCTACTGGGAAGCTTCACCACCCGGTCGATGGTAGGTTGCCAATTCCATATTTCGTTGCCTCTTTTCAGGTAGGCTACTCCTTTGTCCCTGGCTGGTCCGGTGATAAGTATCAAAGAATACTCGGTGCCTAATGCCCAGGTTTTCATACTTACTTCCCGCGTCCAACTGGGTCGTATGATAGTCATGCTCATTTCGGCATAACTAGATTGCCCGCGCATCTTTTGATCAGCCTTTCTTACAATTTCTGTGGCATCCTGAGCATTGAGGCTATTGGCTATCAGCCAAAAAGAAATTACAATGGTTAAATGTTTCATCTTAACTACAGTATTTAGAAATTAAAATAGTTTTATATTTATCTAATGGATATTTTTCTTTTAAAACCAGGTATTGCGTACAAATGCCATCAAGCGTAGCCATCAGCAAATAAGCTTCATCAGTGGCATTTATTATTCCGTCATTTTTGAACAAGATGCTCAGTAATTGCAGGTATTGTTTATATTTTTCTTCAACATATTGCAGTGCAAAAGGAAAATCATGTGCACGTAAAGACAATTCGCCTACTAAAAGAAAGGTTTCAGTTTTTTCTTGCAATAAGCTAAAAAAAAGATCCAATACCTGACGAAGCACTTCTTTAGGATTATCACTGGAAGCCATCTCTTCAAATTGGTCAAAATCCTGGAAGCTTTTTTCGAAAACTTCCTGCAACAAATCTTCCTTGCTTTTGAAGTAATTGTAAACCAATCCTTTGGATATACCTGCCTCCTGAGCGATTTGATCTATGGAAGTATTATGAAAGCCATTGATCGCGAAAAGCCTTAATGCTGTTTCCAAAATCTGGTTTTTTCTACTACTCTTTATTGATTCTATTTGTTTTTTTGACCTGGGACTCATCGTTTAAGATTATTATTGACTAAACAGTCAGTCAAAAAAAATATAACGTGCTTCTAAATTTTGGTTTCATTATTTTCATTATTTTAGTAGTTAGTTAAGTATTGACGAACTTACGCTGGAGTGGATAGGAGGCTGACCAAAAAAAGAAGCACAAACATATATTATTTCAAAATATGTTTTATTCTTTTCTGAATGATTCTGTTTTGGACAGCCTCTATAATTCTTATAGATCGTCTTTCAATTGATTTTAATACCCTCCCCACTTAATGTAAGTTTCAAGATCCTTATCACCCCGACCAGACAAATTAATGATCACCACATCTTCTTTGTTTAATTTCATTTTTTCCAGCACTGCCAGTGCATGTGCCGTTTCTATAGCCGGAATGATACCTTCCAGCTTACTAAGTAGGATACCGGCTTCCATCGCTTCTTGATCAGTGGCATTCATATATTCTGCTCGTTTTGTTTCAAAAAGATGAGCATGAATAGGACCGGTGCCTGGGTAATCGAGACCTGCAGAAATAGAGTATGGCTCTACCACCTGCCCATCCAGGGTTTGCATAAATATTGTTTTACTGCCATGCAAAACACCTATTTTACCTAAGATGGTGGTTGCAGCAGATTCTCCGGATTCCACCCCGTGCCCGGCAGCTTCCACCGCTACCAGCTTAACTTCAGGTTGATTCAGGTAATGGTAGAATGCACCGGCAGCATTGCTACCCCCGCCCACACAGGCAATTACATAATCAGGGTTATCTTTGCCTTCCTGTTCCTTAAGTTGCCATTTCATTTCTTCGCTCATTACTGACTGAAACCTGGTAACCATATCTGGGTAGGGGTGAGGGCCTATTACCGACCCAATGATATAATGGGTATCTTTCGGATTGTTGATCCAATGGCGCATAGCCTCATTGGTAGCATCTTTGAGTGTTTTGCTGCCACTTTCAGCGGGTACCACTTCTGCCCCGAGAATGCGCATACGCTCTACATTAGGTTTTTGCCGCTCCATATCTACACTACCCATAAATACGGTACACTCAAAGCCCATCAAAGCACATACTGTGGCGGTGGCTACCCCATGTTGACCAGCTCCGGTTTCAGCAATGATGCGTTTTTTATTCAATCTTTTAGCCATAATAATCTGGCCGATTGTATTGTTGATTTTATGAGCACCGGTATGGGTAAGGTCTTCTCTTTTCAGATAAATTTTAGCTTGATATTTTTCTGATAATCTTTCTGCCAAGAATAGTGGAGTAGGGCGACCTACATAGTTTTTAAGTAAATATTGAAACTCTTGTTGAAAAGAGTCTTCATGCATTATTTTAAGATAGTTTTCCCTCAATTCATCTATGTTAGGATAGAGCATTTCCGGGACGTAAGCACCACCAAAATTCCCATAATAACCTCTTTCATCTACACTGTAAGAAACCATATTTTCAGTCTTTTATATCTTCAATAAATTCTTTTATTTTATCTAAATCTTTGATAGCGGGTGATATCTCAAACTTACTATTGATATCAATGGCAAACAGATTGTTAAGCTTAAGTTGTTTTATTAATTCTGTATCTTCCGGGGCAATTCCACCACTTAGAAAAAACGGATGATTTAAATGATAATTTTTTAATACTGTCCAATCAAATTTTTTGCCCGAGCCTCCTTTTAGTTTTGTTTTTGTGTCAAACAGGAAATAATCGGTAAATTCTATGTATGGCTCAATATTATTAAAATCAAATTGTTCGTCTACCGCAAAAGCTTTTATTACCGTAGTGCCTCGTTCTTTAATAGCACTACAATAAGCTGTGGTTTCGTTTCCATGCAATTGTACCGCATCTAAAGGCACCTGTGCTATCTTTTGCATTAACCAATGGATGGGTGCATCTACAAATACACCTGTTTTTTTTAAAACATTTGAGCCGGATGTATAAGTAAAATCGTCTCCCACATATCGGGAAGATTTTTCATAAAATATAAATCCAATCCAGTGCAGAGGCAATTCTTCTAATTGACTTATTTGTTCTGGTTTTTTCATACCACAAACCTTTATTTGCACTGGATTTTTCATCAAACCTTTTCTTTTTGCAAAGCTTCTAGTTTTTCAATGAATGCCTCACATTTTCTTTCCGGACGGCTATGCATCATGAAATGTTCACCAATTAAGAACCCGCGAAATCCGTACTCTCTCAACTTTAAAATAGCTTCGGGGTTGCTTATTCCGCTTTCTGAAATTTTTACAAACTCAGCTGGGATTTTCTGGCTTAAGTTCATAGAAGTTTCAATGGCAACTTTGAAGGTTTTTAGATCACGATTATTAACTCCTACTACATCTATAAATTGGCTAAGAGCCGAAAGTTCATCCTCGTTATGTATTTCCAGTAAAACTTCAAGGCCCAGAGCATGCGCTTTTTTAGCCAGGTTTTCGATTTCTTCTTTTGTGAGTGCTGCGGCAATGAGCAATATTGCATCAGCTCCAATCGATTTTGCTTCAAATATTTGGTATTCGTCGATTATAAAATCTTTACGTAAAATTGGGCAGAAGTTAAATTTTCTTGCAGTTTTCAAATCTTCATTGGTTCCACCGAAAAATTCAGTATCCGTAAGCACCGACAATGCAGAAGCTCCACTTTGCATATAGCCTATGCTGGTCCTTTCAATCGAAACATAGGGATTAATTAAGCCTTTACTGGGAGACTTTCGTTTAATTTCGGCAATTATACCTGACTTATCTTCCCGAAGTAAATATTTTTTTAGTGAAAGAGGTTGAGTTTCAAAAAATATACTTTTTTCCAGAAGTTTTATCGGGAACAAACTCTTTCTTTCAGCTACTTCCTGTTTTTTATGGGCAATTATTTTATCCAGTATATCCATTAATCAAATTCAATTTTTAGATTGTTCAATCATTTTTTTAAATACTTTCATAGCTTTTCCAGAAGCAAGTGACTCCTGGGCCATTGATACCGCCTCCGGTAAATCTACATTTTTACCAACCTGTATGGCCATGGCTGCATTGGCTATTACGGCTTCATTTTGAGCTTTTGTGCCGGTGCCTTGTAAAATATTCTTAAATATTTCGGCAGCATCTTCTACTGAATTTCCGCCGGCCAGGTCCTGTTCCTGATGACGAGAAAGTTGCAGATCTTCAGGGTAAAGTATTTTTTCACCTGAATTGGTAATGGCCTTAAATCCACCGGTAAGAGAAATTTCATCATAACCATCCAACGAGTGCAAGATTACAAAGTCTTTATTCAGTTGCTGATAAAGGTAGCCATAAAGCCTGGCTAGCTCTAAATTAAATACGCCTACCAGTTGATTGTTAGGAAAAGCCGGGTTTACCATAGGCCCAAGCATATTAAAAAATGTTTTTACTCCCAATTCTTTACGAATTGGTGCTACATTCTTCATGGCCGGGTGAAAAAGAGGGGCATGTAAAAAGCATATGCCATTTTCTTCCACACTTTGTTTTAATTTATCAACATTATTAGTAAACTGGAAACCAAAATGCGCAAGAACATTGGATGAACCGCATACAGATGAGACGCTATTATTTCCATGTTTGGCCACTGGCTGTCCGGCCCCGGCAGTTACAAATGAGGCAAGCGTTGAAATATTAAAAGTGTTTTTACCATCGCCACCGGTACCACACAAATCAATCACATCGTAAGCCGAAAGGTCTACCCGAACACACAATTCAAGCATAGCTTCTCTAAAACCCTCAAGCTCATCAACTGTAATGCTGCGCATAAGATAAACGGTGAGAAAGGCAGCTACCTGAGAATTGTTATATTCTCCTTTGGCCAGTTTTATCAGAATTTCTTTTGCTGTTGCTTTATCTAAAGATTGATGTTCAAATAAACGATTTAGGATTTCTTTCATTTTCAATTTAGCTTTTTAACCAATTTTCGACCATTTCAATTCCATATTCGGTAAGTATAGATTCCGGATGAAATTGCACGCCTCTTATATCGTATTTTTTGTGTCTTAATGCCATCACGTTGCCATGTTCATCCATTGCTGTTATTTCTAATTCGCCATTTACTGTTTCGGGTAATACTGTCCAGCTATGATACCGGCAAACCATAAAATCTTGTGGTAAGTTTTTAAAAAGTGGCTCATTGTTTACTTTCACCACGCTACGCGTAGCTACCCCATGAAGTACCTTGGGCATGTTTAGTAACTTAGCGCCATAAGCTTCAGCAATAGCTTGATGACCAAGGCAAACACCAAATATACTTTTTTTCGCTCCATATCTTTTAATTAGGTCGGGCATTATTCCCGCTTCCGATGGTATTCCCGGCCCGGGGGAAAGCATTATCTTATCAAATTTATTTACCTCTTCCAGTGAGATTTTATCGTTCCGATGCACGTGCAAATTATCAGTGTAACCAAGTTCCCGAATAATGTGCACAAGGTTATAAGTAAATGAGTCATAATTATCCAACATTAAAATTTCCATTGCTCCTCTTCTCTTTTTTATCCTTTTAACTCCTCAGCCAATACCAAAGCCCTTCTTAAAGCAGCTAACTTATTATTTACTTCCTGCAATTCACTTTCAGGATCTGACTTGGCAACTACCCCGGCTCCTGCTTGAAAAAATAAAGTATTTTCTTTACTTAAAAATGATCGTATCATGATAGCATGGTTAAAATCGCCATTGAAACCCATGAAACCAATGGCCCCGCCATAATATCCGCGGCGCATATTTTCAATTTTATTTATCAACTCCATCGCTTTGTATTTAGGCGCACCTGACAAAGTGCCAGCTGGAAACGTATCCGCCACTAGTTGAACCGGAGATACATTTTTTTTTAATTGTCCGCTAACTTTTGAAACCAAATGAATTACATGAGAATAATATTGAACTTCTTTAAAAGTGACAACATCTACATCTGTACTATTGATGCTTAAATCATTCCTGGCTAAATCTACCAGCATTACATGCTCTGAATTTTCTTTTGGGTCATCAGCCAATTGCTGAGCTAACACCCCATCCTGCCTATCGTTTCCTGTTCGCTTAAAGGTGCCGGCAATAGGATAAATATTAGCCACTCCATTTTTAATCTGAATTTGGGCTTCCGGCGAAGATCCAAAAATTTTGAAATTCCCATAATCAAAATAAAACAAATAGGGAGATGGGTTAATAGAACGTAAAATACGATATACGTTAAATTCATCACCGCTAAAAGAAGTTTGGAAGCGGCGGCTAAGCACTATCTGTATTACATCCCCTCTATTACAATGCTCAATACCTTTTTTAACCATTTGGATGTACTCCTGATCCGTTATGTTGGATTTCTCTTCTTTCTCGGCACGGAAAGTATAATTAGGATATCTACGACTTTTAATTAGCTGAACAACTTTTTCAATTTCAGTTTCACGTATTTCACCCTCTGGTTGATGTTCAAATACATGTAATTCATTTTTAAAATGATCTACCGCTACTATAAATCGATAAGCACTATAAAGTATATCCGGGATTTGATATTCATTGTTGTTATTTTTGCTAAAATCTATATCTTCATAAAAAGTTACGGCATCGAAAGACATGTAGCCAAATAAACCATTTTGAATGAATTTGAAATCATTCTTTGGAGTTTCGAAAGAGGATACAAATGTTTTTAATAGATCGAGCGCATCCGATTTATCTTTTAAACCTATTTTTTCAGTTTCATTGCCCGGATAGTTAATAGTTACTTCCTGTTGATTGGCACTAAAAGTGGTAAAAGGTTCAAAACAGATGTAAGAATAGCTGTTTTCGGTACCATGATAATCAGAACTTTCCAGCAAAATGCAATTAGAAAAATGATCACGCAAGTTGAGGTAGATGCTTACTGGAGTGACGGTATCGGCCAGTAAATGACGATGATTAGTGGTAATTTTGATTTTTTTCACATTTATATAATTTACAACGGGATAAAATAAAAAAGGCTCGCCATATGAACAGCAAGCCTTTATTTATATTTTTTAAAATATACTCTTGCCGTTCACTTAAAAGATAAGTGCCACCACCAAGAGCTATTTATACGATTTCTTTTCATAATATAAGGTCAAAGATAATGATATCAAATTTTAACTTGCAAGCAATTCTTTAAGAATTTTAAGATTTTCAAGATGTTTATAAAAAAATATCTATGTAGTGAAAGCAAGTAAATTTGGGTTGGAAGTAAGTTGATTTTCACCTTAAATTTGTCAGCCAAGGTAATTGGCTAAAATATAATAATCAGGTATTTTTTTTAGTTTAAATTAAAAACCCTATTTTTTATCAATTTTGTCACTGGTAAATTATTAGAATTATTAGATTACATCTTTAGGTTCAGTTAAGAAAATCAGGATATGAATTGGGAAAGGACAATATTACAGGTTATGAGAAAGTTTTTTTTGTTTATTTTATTGATTTTGGCTTCACTTCAATTATTGGCCAACTCAAACAATCATCAATCAGATTCTGCCAGAGTAAAACAATCATCAACGCCATCCCTCTCTTTAGAAGATTGCCTTATCATTGGATTGGAAGAAAATCTTGAATTGAAAAATCAGCGAATTAATGTACAGCAAAGTAAAATAAGAAAGGAGATTTATAATAGATCATTAATATTTCCTGACTTGAATTTTAGTGGGTCATTATCGAGCATATATCGTCCAGGACAAGAAGGAACTATTGCTCCTTCCATCCGCGCTTTTACTAACTTCACCCTGTTTGATTGGGAAATAGGCCCAAGAAAAAGGAAACAAAACAATTTCATTTTACTGAATAAATATTTTCGTGATGCAGAGGCATCTGATTTACAAAGGGATATTGCAGTTGCTTATATACAGGCAAACCTTGTAAGGAAAAAGCAAGATATAATGTTGCAGCAATTGCTCGAACTCGATAGTTTGTATGAATTAAGCTTGGCCACAGAAGATAGCCCGGACATTAACAGAGAGGCCATCAATAGATTAATAGATAATATTGAACCTTTGCAAGAAACTATAAAAACTCAACTGAAAGGCCTGGAAACCAATTTTGACGATAGGATTGGCCAGCTTAACAACTTGATGAGTTTGGATAATTCTCATAATTTTAAGCTTGCTGATGAATTACGTCTATCAGATATAATTCTTGAGAATGAAAATAAATTTATTGAAAGGTTAATTGAAGAATCTGTAAAAGTACGAACTACCGACGATAATTTGCGCAAGCAAAACCTGGAAGAGGATATGAAAATTGTAAATTCTGTTTTTTTTCCGGAATTAGGGGCAGGTTTTAGCTATAGAGATAACTTTGAAAACAATTTTCAGGCATTTACAATTGATCTTAGAATAAATTACAATGTTTATGATCCTAATGCAAAAAGAAGAAAAGATCTGGCACGTTTAGATATTGAAAGCATCAATAATTCTATTTTAGATAACAAGCGCAACATAGAAAGAGCCATTAGGGGAAACTACAATAAATCAAAAGAATTTCGTAGTCAGGTGAGACCAAGTTTAGTAGAAGCTCAGCATAATTTATATTTAAGTAACCTTAAGGAATTTTTGGGTGGTAATATGATAACCGTGAGTGCTACTGATGTGATCAATTCGTTTAGAAACTACTATGAAGCAAGGAATGATTATTTTGAGAATATTGCAGGTTCAGAAATTAGAAAAGTTAACATACGCTTTTACTTGATGGATTTTGTTTCGCCTTTTGATGAACTAGGCACCAGGCAATACGTGCTTGAATAGTAAGTATTAAAAAAGTTCTTTTCGGTTGCCATATTCATCCAAACGGTAAAAAGCATTTTCTTCTATCAGTAATGCTTCGGGGTGTTTTTTGAGAGGCACATCAATGGCAATAAGTTTGTTGTTAAATAATGGAGTCAACTCTTTAACTTCAGTATGGGCAAATATTAGTTTTTTTACCTGAAATTTATCAAGTAACAAATCAATATCTGATTGGGTAGCTTTATTTACACCTTCCCAATATTGCATATACCCTCTATACCAAAGAGGGCTATCGGGAGCCATAAGAAATGGAGAAAAATCATTTTTATTTATTTCTTCTCGCCCCTTCTTATTAATATCAGCGATTGATAAATCTAAATTAGGGTCAAGTCCGGCATGTACAAATAAGTAATCGTTAATTCGAACAGCTATATTTTTTTGTCTGATCCAGCACCCTATTAGTGAGTCTTTTGCATAGAAATCTTTGTAATCACTCAAAAAATTAATGGAAACCAAGTCATATTTCTGATGAAGGTACCGATGATCACCAACTAGAGACATTATTTCATGATTGCCCCATAAATAATGCACTTTGCCTCCTGCTATTTCAGCTTGTTGTTCCAGATGATAAATCAGCCAAAGGCATTCGGTTACTTTGCTTCCTCGATCAAAAACATCTCCACAAAATACCAAGTGTCCTTCTTCAAATTTCCAGGAAAATTCTTGATCAATTATTCCATTGCCTTGAAGTATTTTTATCAAGATATCAAATTCTCCATGGATGTCGCCAATTGCAAATATTTTATTCACATTTGAATAATTATCGGCCTGAGGTTTAAACTCTTTTTGTAAATCTACTGAAATTGAATTATGATCAATATTGAGATTTACTGCAGGATGCTCCTTAATATTTTTTTGATGTTTTTCTTCTTGAAATTTATTGTTTTCCTGAACAAAATAAACTTCTTCATAGGCTTGATCAGATTGCCAAAATATATAAGGACCTTCTTTCATATAGGAGATGATTTTAAATAAGGAATGAGAAAACCTCATTCCTTATACCTGGTATTAGAACTTAAAAGATGATTTATCGATCACCTTGTCTACAATTCCATAATCGAGTGACTCTTTGGAATCCATCCAATAGTCTCTGTCAAAATCATGTTGAATTTTTTCAATGGATTGACCACAGTTCTCTGCCAAAATTTTGGCACCCATTTCTTTTGTTTTTATAATTTCACGAGCCCTTATTTCAAGATCACTGGCTTGCCCTTGTATCATACCAATACTTGGCTGGTGTATCATTACTTTGCCATGAGGCCAAATAAATCTTTTTCCTTTTTCACCAGCAGAAAGTAAAATAGAGCCCATGGAAGCTGCTAATCCCATACAAATTGTTGAAACGGGAGATGAAATCATTTGCATAGTATCATAAATGATCATTCCGGATGTTACTACACCACCAGGACTATTGATTAATAAAGTGATTTCTTTGCCGGGGTCTTCTGCTTCAAGATATAACAATCTATTTACAACTGATCGGGCAGAGTCATCCTCTACTACGCCCCAAAGAAATATTTTTCTTTCTTTAAGAAATTTTTTATCAAATTTACTGCCGCTTATATTATCAATTAATTCTTTCAATGGCTTTTCTTCTTCAAATTTTATCATTTTAAAAATAGTTTATTCATTAAATAAAATAAAATGTCATTAGGTTTAAAAATTCTTTTTTATTACGAATTTGAAGCCACTAAGTTATGGTATTTTGCCTAAAAATGGAATTTAATCAACAGCCACCTTTTTTATCTTCCCTTTCCATAACCACCTCCTCCGGGAGTAGCTATATAAATACGGTCTCCTGCTTCTAAACTGATGCCTTCTACGCCAGCAAGTTCTTTTCTTTGGCCACTAGCTTTTATTATCCATTGATTGCCAGGCAAAGCGTCTTCACCTCCAGCCATACCATAGGGTCTTTTTGTTCTATGCTGAGAAAGTAAAGATAACCGAACGGGTTCGAGAAAGGTAATTACTCGTACTATTCCATTTCCACCACTCCACTTTCCAGCACCACCGGAGTTTTGCCTGATTGACATTTGTTCAACCCTTACCGGGTAACGGAGTTCCATAATTTCCACGTCAGTTATTGCAGTATTAGTCATGTGTTGATGTACTGCATCAGCGCCTTCAAATCCGTCGCCCGCGCCACTACCGCCACCAATTGTTTCATAATAGCCGAATTTATCATTGCCATAAAGTAAATTATTCATAGTGCCCTGGCTGCACGCAGCTAATTTGAAAGCTTTTAGCAAGGTGTCGGTCAATCGCTGACTAGTCTCGGTATTACCACCTACCACTGCAGTACATTTATCCAAAGGTAAATGGAGGGGAGGGTTTAAAAATCCAGAAGGTATGTTGATTTGCACATTCTCTAAAATACCTTCGTTGAGCGGTATATTCAAAGCTCTATTATTTGGCAATTCATTAAGCAATAGTCTAAGTACATAAATAATTGCGCTATTTACAATAGCAGGTGTAGCATTAAAGTTACCAGCGTGCACATCACTACTGCCGGCAAAATCAAAAATAGCTTTATCGCGATCGATTAAGATTTGTACTTTAATACATGTGCCATCATCTAGATATTCAGTGGCTTTATAATTTCCTGCATATTTTTCAAATATTTCCAGCATCATCTCATTAGTATAATGTCTGATTTGCTGCATGTAGTAAATTAGATTTTCTGGTGAGTAGGTGTTTGCCATATTTTGCAAAGAATGAATGCCATTTTGCAGAGCAGCTAAGCCAGCATTTAAATCGGCTATATTTTCAGCTAAGGCTCTACTGGGATAAAGGGATGATTGCAAAACTTTTTTAATTTTTTCCCACTGAGGCACTCCACTTTTCACTAAATAATCAGGCGAAATAATCACACCTTCTTCTAGTAAATATTTAGCATCAGGCGGCATAGAACCTGGTGATTTGCCTCCTAATTCGGCATGATGGGCTCTGTTAGCTACGTAGCCAATTAGCATTTTTTCACTGGAATAAACTGCCGCAAGTAAAGTAATATCCGGTAGGTGAGACCCGCCATAGCCCGGGTGGTTAGTTATCACTACATCTTCCGGAGCCAATGTTAGCTTTTTTAGTATAGCTCGGAGGCAAACCCCCAAACTACCTAAATGTACTGGAATATGGGGTGCATTAACTACCAGGTATCCATTTTTATCTAAGATTGCGGTAGAAAAATCCAGCCTTTCTTTTATGTTTACTGAGAAAGCAGTTCTTTGCAGCATGGCTCCCATATCCGAGGCAATTGATTTAAATCGATTGGTAAATAATTCAAGATTGACTGAATCAACCTGGTTTAGGTTATGGTCAGCGTTTTTTGCAGTTTTTTCAGCAATAAAAAATATAGAAGAGGCTACAGAAAAACGCCAGTTTTCAGTTATAAAAAAAGTACTGTAATTAGCGCTAATTAGGGCAGGGCCAATAATTTCAGTGCCAATTGGCAGCTCCTCCAGGTTAAATATGGGTACATTTTCCCATCCCTCTTTAAGCCATATTTTTTCATGTCTATCCGGTGCCGGAGCTGGGATGGATCGCGTCTCAATTAGGGCCTTTTCATTGTATGTTTTGCTTGCTGCAATCACTTTTAGTGATTCTACTTCGATAGACCTATCGCTTATCCAGTGGCCATAGAGTTGTTTGTATTTTCTCTCAAACGCTATAGCCAAATTTTCACAATCATCAATTTCTAAAGCATAATCCTGGCCAATAAATCGCAAGTGCCAGCTTTTTTTCTTTATAGTTATTTCTTCTTCGGCTATTCCCTCAGCTTGTAGAGCATTCGTGGCTTGTGCTATAGTTTGTTTAATTAGCTGTTGTTTTTTTGATATTGTATCCTGGAGTGCAGCCAATATTTGTGTTTGAGCTACCCTTTCAATCTGAGCGATGCCCATCCCGTAAGCACTTAATAAACTGGCATCTTTAGGAAATACGATCTTACTTATGTTAAGTAAATCAGCTACATCACAAGCATGTTGCCCACCAGCTCCGCCAAAGCTCACCAATACATGGTCGTTGACCCGGAAGCCTTTGTTGACGGAAATTTTTTTTACTGCCGCTGCCATTTTTTCATTGGCTATTTGTAGAAAACCAGCCAATATTGCCTCCCGATTATTTTGAGCAGGATAAATTTTCTTAAAAGCTTCTTCTGCTTTATTTCTTGATAATTTAAAAGTGAATCGTTTATCGTCGATTCTACCCAAGAGCAGGTTTATGTCAGTTATAGATAAAGGTCCACCTGCCCCATAGCAAGCTGGTCCGGGCCATGCTCCGGCACTTTGCGGTCCCACGGTGAATTTATGCCCGTCGTATTGGCAAATAGAACCTCCACCAGCAGCTACTGTTTCAATTGACAGGCTGGGACTCAACAAAGATGCATTTCCTACTTTGGTTTCAAAAGTATAGTCAAAGCCATTTTCATAACGAGCCACATCTGTACTGGTGCCACCCATATCAAATGTAATTATTTTGGAAAAGCCAGCTGATTTACCAATAGAGACAGCTCCAACAACTCCTCCGGCAGGACCACTTAGCAGGCTATCTTTGGCAGCGTAAAATTGACTATCGTATAAACCTCCGGCACTTGACATTACTTTTAGAGAGCCGTGACTTATTTTAGATTTAATATTATGGAGGTAAGTTTCGATTACCGGAGCTAGGTAAGCATTAATAACCGCTGTTGTAGCTCTGCTGAGTATTTTTATAGCCGGTGCTATTTTCTGCGAGGCAGAAATAAATTTTATGCCTGCTTCTTTTGCCAATTCGGCAATTCTTTTTTCGTGAATCGAATTTTTATAACTATTAATTAATGCAATTGCAATAGAATTGATACCTTGATTTTTTATTGCTAGCAACAATTCATTTATTTCATTTTCTTTTATTTTCTCAAATATAACTCCCTGTGCGGAGACTCTTTCATCTATTTCAAATACTTTCTCATAAAGCATTGCCGGTTTTTCAACTTTTAGATTAAAGATTTCTGGTCTTTGCTGCGTACCTATTGACAATAGGTCTTTAAATCCTTGAGTAATGAGTAGTGCACAACGAGCTCCCCGATTTTCTAAAAGTGCATTGGTACCACGGGTAGAACCGAGTCGCATAGTTAATGGAGGAAGTGATGAGCTTAATGGAGTTTTGGTAACTATTCTGGTGGCCAACAATGGTGCTTCTTCGTTAGCAGTAATGGCAAAGTCCTGGCTTTCCGGGCTAATTGGCTTATTAAAATAAATTATTTTTTTATCAAAATCAATTGATTCGATTACTGAACGTTTTTCCGGTTTATTTAAAGAGTAAAAATAGTAACCTTTAAAAACATCCACCTCAATGGGCCATGAAGCTTTAAATTTAATGGCTTTAGAGCCAATCAATGAAAGAGATTTGCCTCTTAAGGTGCTGTTGCTCAGCACTTTAATCCGATAATTTTTACCATCGGGATCTTTGGCAATACAATCGGTAAATGTTCCTCCAGTATCAACCCAGATTTGCCAAACTTTAGTACCCTCCAAAATATTCAGATTTAGCTTAATAAAATAAT
>CAZQEZ010000012.1:37695-50054 GCA_964592475.1 uncultured Roseivirgaceae bacterium | reverse complement strand
TTATTACTTTTTCCCGATCAATCATATTGCTCCGGATTTATTAGATAAACACTCCGGACACAACCCCTCCATTAAAAAATACATATTCTTTATTTTGTATTTTTTAATTTTCGCCATATATTGATTTGGAAGGCATGGTAGGCAGATAACTTTTTGACAACTATTACATAGCAGATGGGGATGTATATTATTAATATGATTATGAGTCTCGTGGTTGAACATGTACAAGCAAACACCCTTGTAGTCCACCATTCTCACCACCAGGCCGATTGTTTCAAAAATATGAAGAGTGCGGTAGATCGTTACTCTGTCTATAGAAATTGTTAATAACCTTTCAATTTCGGATAACGCGAAAGCCCTTGCTTTTTCCATTAATAATGCCAGCAATTCCACTCGCTTGTCAGTAGGCCGTTGCGAGTGTTTTATCAGGATTTTGGTCGCTTTTTGCTTGCTCATTTCCGGGAATTTTGAATTAGCTGATAAAATTCATTTCTATGTTCAGTTTCAATAAACCTACCCCCGTATTCCAGGGTAGCTGTACTGCTGGTTTTATCGTTCACTCCACGGGTTGTAACACATAGGTGTTCGGCTTCAACCACTACAATTACATCTTCTGTTTCAAGGGCTTTTCTCAGTTCATGGAATATTTGCAGGGTCATACGCTCCTGTACCTGTGGCCTACGACCGTAATATTCCACCACCCGATTTATTTTGGAAAGACCAATCACCTTTCCGGATGAGATGTAACCCACATGGGCTTTTCCTGTAATTGGAAGAAAATGATGTTCGCAAGCCGATGAAAAGCTGATATTTTTCTCTACCAGCATCTTGTTGTAATGATACTTGTTTTCAAATACAGATAGTGACGGTTTATTTATAGGATTAAGTCCCTGGAAAAGTTCTTTCACATACATTTTAGCTACACGGTAAGGAGTTCCTCTAAGGCTGTCATCCGTAAGGTCCAACCCCAGTTCTTCCATGATACCTGCAAAATGCTTTTCTATGTTGGCCATTTTCTCTTCATCAGATTTCATGAAGGCATCCTCTCTCAGTGGAGTGTCTACTGAAGTCATGATGTGGTTATTGCCGTTAAGTTCGTGATGTTTTTTTTCTATTAATTTTGTTTCGGTTTCCATCTTTATTGGATATTTTCAATAATTGAAGTTTTTTATCTTTTAAGTTTTTTATGCCTTTTTTCACCATATCACTTTTCAAAATCCTGATACAATTTACTGGTTTGTATACCATTATTACTTTGATATTTACCGCTCTTGTAAGTATTAAAGGCACCTTTTATATGATGAAAATAAATCTGGCATATCTCTACGTGAGGATAAATAATTAATGGCTGCACCACAAATATCTCCAGTGTCCAAAAACCATTGAAGCCGACATCGCCAAAACCAGCTGTGATGTGTACGAACATTCCCAACCTGCCTATGCTGCTTCTGCCTTCCAGCATAGGTACAAAGTTATCGGTGCGGGTATGCTCTAATGTACGGCCCAGGTATAGTTTACCTGGCTCTAACTTCAATCCTGATCGCGGAATATTTATTCTTGATGCTTTATTTTCTACTTTCATATCCAGCACGGGCGAGTCGTACACCAGCAATTCATCGTGAAGACGCAGGTTATAACTATTTGGGTTAAGCTGCGCGGGATTATAAGGCTCTATACCAATTTCTTTGCCAATACATCCTGCTATTTCCAATCCACTAAGTATCATAATATATCAATAATTGTATATAACAACCTTTCCCTGGTCAGTACCCACGGCCAACATAGAGCCATTTTGGTTCCATTGCAGGGTGGTTATGTTTTCACTGATTTTGTCTTCAGTGAGGAGTTTATAATCTTGTCCTATCTTTACCCAAAAGAAGATGTACCCTGCCTGATCAGCCGAGACTAAAAGACCTACTTCTGGCTTTTTTTTGTGCAGGTTCCACCATTACATAAAAAAGATGGCAGGTAATTTCAGGTAAATCTTCTCTAGCCATTTTATTTTTTTCCGGATAATATAATGTCAAAGGTAAAAAGAAATTTTAATCAATGCAACATTGTTGCATTTAAGAATTTATTTTTTAACCTTTGTCTAAATAAGATAAAATAGGTGAGAATAAAGAAAAAAGCTGAATAATCATCAAAGTATTCTAACCTTTCATACTAAAAATTTTAAAAGTGTCATCGTGTATTTTGATAAGATTAAAATAAAAAAGAGGGATATATGATATATAAATCAGGTTTAATTTTCTTATTATTTTTCTCATATTCTGCCATAATAGCCCAACAGACAGAAAACTTTCCTCCCCCTGAAATTCCTGTTGAGATTCGAGCAGAACGAATCGAAGACGAAATAAAAATTGACGGCAGACTCAGTGAAGTTTCCTGGCAGAAAGGCTTTTTAACACACGAGTTTTTCAGGATAGAGCCTCGACAAGGAGGCAGATACACTTATAAAACCTATGTACGTTTGCTTTTTGACGAAAAAAACTTATATGTTGGAGCATATTGTGCTGATTCATTGGGCAAGAAAGGAACGCGCGTTCAGGATTTAAGAAGGGATTTTAGCTGGGGTGAAAATGATATTTTCGCTGTTCAATTAGATCCCCAAAACCTTAAGCAATATTGTGTATCATTTCAAACTACGCCTCATGGAAACCAACGTGACTTGCAAAATTTTAATGATAGCTATACGGACAACGATTGGAATGCCCTTTGGAAAGTACGGACCCACCAAACCGATAGCGGTTACTTCGCTGAATTCGCAATTCCATTTAAATCAATTCGATACGAACGTCCGGAAGAACGGGATTCAGTCACATGGGGTATTACTTTTTCACGTTTAGCCCGTCGCGATTATGAACAAACAGTTTTCCCAGCCATCCCTCAATCATTTACTCCATACCGGATGACTTATGCTGCGCAACTTAAAGGTCTTGTTGTACCCGAGCCCAGCACAAATGTACGAGTAGATCCTTATTTTCTTTTTGAGAAAATTGAATCTGATGTGGAGAATAAGGTGGCTAGCAATGTAAAAATTGGTGGAGATATAAAATGGGCCATTAATCCACGTTCAGTATTGGATGTCACCTTTAACACGGACTTTGCCCAGGTAGATGTTGATCGGGCAGTGAACAATCTGGAGCGTTTCAATATCTTTTTTCCGGAGAGGAGACAATTTTTTCTGGAAAATTCGGGCATTTGGGCGGGAGCAGGTGATTTTTCTGTAAAGCCTTTTTTTAGCCGTACAATAGGTTTACAAGGTAATTTCAATGCCGAAATCGCACGAATTAATGCGGGGGCTCGATATACAAAGCGGGATGAGAAGCGATCTTTTGCCGGACTTTACATTCATCAAGCCGAAACAGAAAGTACTTCGGCTGCAAGTTTTGGAGTTGTTCGGTATCTGAAAAATTTTGGTAAAGAAAACAATATAGGAGTGATGGTTACCCACAGGCTTGACGAAGCTTCTTTGGAGTTGAACACAGAGCAAAGTAACAATACCACCTTAACTATAGATGGAATGGTACGTCCCCAAAACGAATGGACTATTTCTTTTTTGTTGTCAGGTTCACGTGATAATTCCAATGATACTTTGGGGTTGGCTGGAAAACTTTATACTGGATATTCAACAAATAAATTTTACCTGGGATGGCTGACCAATTTTGTATCAGACAATTATAATCCTGACATGGGATTTGTATTTCAAAAAAATGTGATTTGGCATAATCCGGGAGGTTATTTTATATGGCGTCCGAAGAATTTTTCCTGGATTAGACGTTTTGACCCCGGAGTTTTTTTTAACTATTACCATGATGCAGACAATCCCGGCATTTTCCAACAAGGAAGTATTTACCTGTTTCCAATCTACTTGGTATTTACTAATGGTAGCTTTTTGGAATATGCGATCTTGCCAACCTGGCAAAACATTAACTTCAATTTTGCACCACTGGGCATTGCCATCGCTCAAGATAATTACTATTATCTAAGACAACAGATCATCTACAATACTGACCAATCCAGAAAATTCTCATTTTCCGGAAAGTTAAGCTGGGGTGGTTTTTACAATGGGCGCCGACTATTGGTCAACAGTGGATTACGATATGCACCCATTCCTCACCTGGCTTTCACTGCAGATTATGAATTCAATAATCTAAAAGATCTGGGTAATTCACGGCAGGATTTGACAACACATATGTCAACTTTAGGTACCCGGCTGGCTTTAAATCCGAGGGTACAGCTATCAGCTTTTTTTCAATACAATTCATTCGATATGCAAAGCCGGTGGAATATCCGGGGAAGCTGGGAATATCGCCCCTTGTCTTTTATTTATTTAGTATTTAATAATACTAGCATAAGCAGCAATGTGGATCAACGTCCGGAAGAACAGCAGTTGATAGGTAAAGTCACCCTGTTAAAGCAATTTTAAAAAGCCTGGCTAGTGTGTTAATTAAATATTTAAAGCTATAATAAAAATATAAGGGCCGGCTGAAATTAATGCCAACCGACCCATGAGATATATTTTTAAGTACGTGTCGAATATACCATTTGGTTTTCTTAAGCTATTGTTTTACCAATACTTCCAGACGCGAAGATACATCATCCCAATTAATTACATTGAAGAAAGCTTTAATGTAATCCCCTCTTTTATTTTGGTATTTCAGGTAATAGGCGTGCTCCCACACATCCAGGCAAAGAATTGGTGTGCCCGTCCATTGGGTGAGATTTTGGTGTTTTTCTGCCTGCAACACCATCAGCCGATCACCCTCTGGCTGGTAGGTTAATATGCCCCAGCCAGATCCTTCTACTGAAGCCGATGCAGCCGTGAATAGTTTTTCAAAATTGGCATAAGAACCGAAATCTTTCTTCAGGTAGTCGTTCAATAAACTGCTTCTTTCGGTGTTTTCAGGGCTCATATTTTGCCAAAAGATGCTATGTAAAAAATGACCAGAGCCGTTAAAAGCTAATTTATTTTCCCAATACTGAACCATGGAAAGATCGTCTTGCTCTAATGCTTCGGATATTTTGGCAATAGCCGTGTTGAGACCTTTCACGTAGCCCGCATGGTGAATGTCGTGGTGCAGACGCATGGTTTGCTCATCAATATGAGGCTCCAGTGCATCGTAGGCATAGGGCAAGGGTGGTAGTGTATATTCACCATTTTGATTTTTATCCAGACTACGGCTGCCATTACCAGCCAGTATATCTGTAGTGAATAAAGTAGTGGCACCAAAGCCTGCCAGCGATGCTTTCTTTAAAAATTCTCTTTTTTTCATGTTGTTTAAATTTGGTCTATGATGATGTAAAACAAATTATAAGCAACAATGTTGCAGGTAATTATTGTTTATATTTATATTTGCAACATTGTTGCATTTTAATTCAGGATATGGTACAGCTTTATAATGTTAGTAAATCGTTTAAAGGATCTACAGCAGTTCAAAATCTCAACTTGCAAATAAAACAAGGTGAAATTCTCGGTCTTCTCGGAGCCAATGGCGCTGGAAAATCTACAACTATCCATATGTTACTCGGCTTTATAAAACCCGATGAAGGCACTATCAATATTCATGAAATGGATGTCTGCCATAATGTAAAAAATATTCGTAAGATCACAGGATATATTTCTGAAAATGTTAATCTGTATCCCTACCTGACCGGCTTGGAAAACCTGGATTATTTCTGCAAAATAGCAGGATTGAAGTATGCTCCCAGGGAACTTAAAGAGTTATTGGCAGTCAGTGGATTACAGCCGGATGCTCATAATAAAAAAGTGTCGGAATACTCAAAAGGTATGCGCCAAAAAGTAGGAATTGCGATCGCCTGCGCCAAAAAAGCCAAGGTTTTGCTGCTCGATGAGCCTGCCAGTGGTTTAGACCCCCTGGCTAGTAACGAACTCTCCGTATTGTTAAAAAAACTGGCTGCCGAAGGTGCGGCCATACTCATGGCTTCACATGATATTTTTAGGGTAAGGGAAGTATGCAGCCGTATTGGCATTTTAAAACAGGGTGAACTGGTAAAAGAACTTAACAGTGAGGATGTAAGTGCCCATGAGTTGGAATCGTTGTATATGGAATTTATGAAAAGTTAAGGGCATATGTGGTATATCATACAAAACGAATGGAAATATTTGATTAGAAACCGGTTATTGTTGGCAATTTCACTGGTCTTTCTTTTGATCCTGGGAACATCAATTTTTCTTGGAAATCTCCAAATCAAAAAGCAGAATGAGCAATACATCACTGCAAAAAAGGAAATCAGGCAACAATGGGAAAGTATCGAAGCAATGAACCCACACAGTGCCGCCCACTATGGCACCTATGTGTTCAAACCCTCCAACATGCTAAGCAGCCTGGATGAAGGAGTACAAAGCATCACGGGTAACGTGCTGAGGGTAGAAGGACACGTACAAAATGAAATGGTCCACTCAGAGGCTTCTCAAATGCAGTCTGTATCTAAATTCGGGAAACTTAAAAGCGCTTTACTTTTGCAATATATTCTACCGCTTGTACTGGTTTTTTTGGCATTTCACAGCCTCACCAGTGAAAAGCAAAGTGGAAGGCTAAAACTACTTGTATTACAAGGCACTAAGCTTTCCTCCATTATTTGGGCAAAAATATTTTCAATCTGGCTTTACGGATTGGGGTTATTGACCCTAACCATCGTGACCTATACTATTTTCAATCTTCAAAGTATCAATTCGGATGTGGTCGTTCGGGTCATTCTGTTTTATTTTTCCTATGCCATGTATTATTTTATAATAAGTGGACTTACCATTCTCTTTTCAGCCCGCTGGCAAAATTCCACAGTTGCACTTACCTCCATGATTGGCATTTGGATTTTGTGGACGATTTTCATTCCTAATATTTTTATGACATCCATGGAAAAATGGCACAAGTTACCCAGCCGCAATGATTTTCAGGCAGCTATGAAGAGTGACCGCTCCAATGGAGTAGACGGCCACAATCCTGCAGATCAACGCGCCAAAGCCTTACAAGACAGTGTTTTGCAAGTTTATGGAGTAGACAGTCTTTCGCAATTATCCGTAAATTTTGATGGTATCGTAATGCAGGCCGATGAAGAATATGGTAATCAAGTTTGGGATAAGCATTTTGGCAACCTGCGAAAAGTACTGGTAAAACAAAAGCGCAGTTATCAGATGGCAGGAATTATCAATCCGTTTATTTCTTTGCAAAATGCAAGTATGGGCTATGCTGGCAGTGATAACCTGCACCACCAGGAGTTTTTGCTACAGGTAGAAACATACCGTAGGGAATTTATTAAAACACTCAATGATAAACAAGCCTATGGCGGCTCAAAAACTGGTGATTGGGGATGGAAAGCAGAAAATGATTTTTTTAAATCGGTTCCGGATTATGAGTATCGACCCACCACGATATCATCAATGTTTCCGAACTATCTGTTTGACCTGCTATTATTGGTATTCTGGTCATTATTTGTATCCATATTATTAATTGGGGCAACCAAAAAAATACAAATCATATGAAAGCAATCAATGTTTTTTTATACGAGTGGAAACATTTTAGCAGAAATCCCTTCAAGATAGTTGCCCTGGTTCTGTTTGTAGTAGCAGCACTTTATGGCCTTCACAATGGGGCAACACTTTACCAGGTACAAATAGAAGAGATTGGGAAAATAAAAGAGCAGGCAGAAACAGATCGGCAAAAATACATTGCCTATTATGATAAAGGCCAAAAGGGACCGGAAGATCGACCATGGATAGATTTGAGTACTCCTTTCTGGGCAATTTGGTATAATGGTATTTATTATTTCAAGACCCCTTCACCTGCATTAGTTTACAATATTGGCCAAGCTGAGCAGTATGGATATTACAAACGGGTCACCTTTCTGGCAAATCCTTATGACCCGGATATGACCAATGAAATCGCCAATCCTGAACGACTGCAAGTGGGTACGCTGGATTTTTCTTTTGCCTTACTTTACCTGTTGCCTTTGCTTTTGCTAATACTTCTCTACAATTTGAAAAGTGCTGAAGCTGAACAGTGTTTTTTACCAATCATTGAAGTACAAGTAGGCTCCCAAAAGGTTTGGTTGCTGAGTAGAGTAACGTTCTACTTAGTATTAATATTTGTTGTAATAGTCAGCTTATTGGTTTATGGAGGTATTTTAACCAATGTATTTACTCTGATTCCTGTTGCTTTTGGCCAAATGCTGTTTTACAGCCTTATTTATCTACTTTTTTGGTCAATGCTTTATTTTTTTATTCTTTGGCGAGGTAAGCGTATTATTGATACCACTTTGCAAATGGCCGGTCTATGGATGATATTGGCTTTTGTTATTCCTGCTGTGGTTCATCAATGGATTAGCATAGAAAAGCCTGTAAACTTAATGACCGAATATATCGCCGCAACCAGAGATGATAGACAACAATTGTATAGGCTGCCGGATAGTGTTATCCAGGCACGATTATTTGCAATGTTTCCTGAAATTGAAGGTACTCCTGTAGACGAGGATAGTACAAGAAAGGAAACTGCCAGAAATCAATCGACAACAGCATTGGTAAACGAGATGATGAAAAGGAGTATCACTTCAATAGAAAACGAGAACCGATCAAAAAATAAACTAATTCAATCCTTCCTTTGGGTTAATCCTATTCCATCTTTTCAAAATAGTTTAAATAAAATTTCCAAATCACATTTTGATGATTACCAGCAATACCGCGATGAAATACAGAAGGTGATAGATAAGCAAATACGAGTATTGGTATTGGATACCTGGAATGATACAAAAGTAGATAAAATAAAGTATTTGGAATACAATAAAGAATTAGCAATCGATGAGTAAACTTACCCTTTCCTGGTGCAACCATAGAAAATTATGACACACAACAATCAAAATTATGATGTTATTATAATTGGTGGAAGCTATGCAGGGCTTTCTGCAGGGATGGCATTGGGCAGGGCAATGAGAAAAGTTCTCATTATTGACAGTGGTTTACCTTGTAATAGACAGACTCCAAAATCGCATAATTTTTTGACGCAAGATGGCAATACCCCCAAACAAATTGCTTCACTTGCCCGGCAACAACTGGAACAATATAAAACTATCCAATTTTTTAATGGCCTTGCTACTACAGGAATAAAAACGGAAGCGGGCTTTGAAGTCAAATTGCAATCGGGCGAAGCATATAGGGCCAGGAAATTAATTTTTGCCTCGGGCATCAAGGATCTTTTGCCGGAAGTAGAAGGTTTTGCCAATTGCTGGGGTATTTCCATTATCCATTGTCCTTATTGTCATGGCTACCAATATCGAAATGAAGCTACAGGCATATGGGCCAATGGCGACATCGGATTTGAATTTGCCAAGCTGATATCCAACTGGACCAATGATCTAACCCTGTTTACCTCCGCCAAATCTACACTCAGTGATGATCAGACTGAGAAATTAAAAAAACATGCGATTAAAATTGTGGAGCAAGAAGTGATAAAGGTGGAACAATCGAAAGGATTGTTACAAAATATGGTGCTGAAAAATGGTGCGAAAATACCTGTGAAAGCAGTGTATGCAAGATTCCCTTTTGTTCAGCACAGCGATATTCCCGAAAAATTGGGCTGTGAGATTACTGAGCAGGGATATTTAAAAGTTGACCTTTTTCAAACAACAACCGTACCGGGCGTATTCGCATGTGGAGATAATACCTCTCCGATGAGATCTATAGCCAATGCAGTAGCCAATGGGAATGTTGCCGGTGCTTTGGCAAACAAAGAACTCATTGAAGAAGAATTTCAATAGAAAATGATAATACAAATTTTATAAAATGAATACAATTAAAAAAATGAATTATTCAGACTGGCTCGGAACTGCTGCCAGTGGTCTGTGTGCTATTCACTGCACACTCACCCCAATTTTTTTTGTCGCCAAACCTGCTTTAGCCAGTACTTTAGGTGAGCATGATCACCACCATGGCTTATGGGCGGCGTTGGATTATGTTTTTCTGGCATTGAGTCTATTGGCAGTGTGGTATTCGGCCAGGCACACGACTCATGCGCAAATCAAATGGATATTATGGGCTGCATGGGGAGTATTCGCTTTCGGGCTTTTATCCGAACTGCTTGAGCTATCATTTGGTCACTGGTTTATGTATGCGGGTTCCATTGCATTGGTCATCACGCATATAATCAATTATCGCCATTGCCAGCAGTGTAAAACAGGAGTTCCGGATTGAAGATGATAGCGTGATCACGTAAGTACTATAATTCTAAACTAAAAAACCAAAATACGTCACGTGTAAAGTTCTATAGCTCATGAATGTTGAGGTTCAGATATTGCCTTATCCATCATTTGGAAAAATAACGGTGGTAGCAGAGCAATGTAAAACATGCCAAAATAGCCGATAGGTAGTTCCGGGCTTTCCTCGTGAGACTCCAATGTGTGATAAGGCTTATGAGCCAGCATGTGATGATCAGAATGGCGGGTAAGTTAAAATAAGTTGAAATGGCTGGTAATGGCATCCGATTGCCAGCCATGTTCCTTGCCCACCATTGCCCCATCGGCATGAACTAAACCATAATGTTCGATTTATTAATCTCAATTATTCAGAATAAATATCGCTATAATTTATTCTGTTTAGGTAATTATCATTTACTTTAGCAGCATGTTTTAATCTTAACACTGTTTTATGAAATATTTATTATTAACTGTTTTTTTTCTTGGTTTTAGCCCAGCCAAAAAAATTGATTTGTCACTCAATTTAAATGTGGGAGACGTATATCATCATAATTATAAAATAAATACTGATATCAAGCAGGATATTAATGGACAGGAAATGAATATCAATCTTGACATCAGCAGTGACATGACTTTCGAGGTATTGCAAAAAAGCAGCAATAGCTATGAAATGAAGGTAATGTATAATAGCATAGCCATGAACATGAAATCACCCATGGGTTCGATGCAATTTGACAGTAAAAACCCTGGAAGTGAAAATGTTTTCACAAAGCTTCTCAATCAAATGATTGATTTTGAACTAATAGCAACCATCAACTTCGATGGTACTATTGCTGATATAAAAAATGTAGATGCTATGTATAAGTCCATGTTCGACCAATTTCCTGAGTTGCCTGAAGCACAAAGAACACAACTGGAAAGTCAATTACGACAAACATTTGGAAAAGAAGCACTGGCTGGAAACATTGAAATGGTGACAGCCATATTTCCCAACAAAAAAATAGGAGAAGGTGATACCTGGGAAAACACAACCGAACTTAAAGGTGGCATGGAAGGAACAGTCAATAATAAATATACTCTAAAGAAATTAGATGGGGATATTGCAATGGTGGAGCGTGAATCCAGCATTGAATCTGACACAGGCGAAAAGATGGTAAATGGGATGCCAACAGTTTATAATTTGAAAGGTACGATGAACTCCACTCTTAAAGTAGATGTAAATACCGGCTGGATACAGGAAGGTAATATTTCTCAAACTATGGGTGGAATGGTGGAAATAAAAGACAACCCTCAGGTTCCGGGCGGATTGTCTTTTCCAATGGAAATGATTTCTAAAACAGCAATCACCAATTAAATAAAAATAAATATTGATGAAAAAACACCTCCACACCAGAGGCGTTTTTTCATCAATTTACCTCATTTAAATACGCGGGATTAGGCCTTGGCATCAAAGCATCTACCTGCTGGCGCCAGTCTTCCAACCGGTCATACATTTCCAATGCCTTTTCTGGCATCTCGGGTGCCAGGTTGTTTTGCTCACCCAGGTCATCTGCCAGGTTGTACAACTCAATGCCATGACTTTCATGCCAATGTACCAGTTTAAAATCGCCCATGCGAATGGCGCTGCTGGGCTTCATATCCTGCCGCGGCATGTAGTGCGGGTAATGCCATGCCAGCATGCGTGGAATTTTTGCTGACTCACCATTTAGAAATACCGGAGTTAAATCTATGCCATCCAGTTCTGATTCAAAAACCGGGGATCCTATAGCACTCATGAGCGTAGGTACCAGGTCTGTTGTGGTGGCCATTTGGCTGGTTTTTGCACCGACAGGTGTTTTTCCAGGCCACTTCACGATCAATGGTACCCGGATTCCTCCTTCATACAATAAAAACTTTTCTGCCCTCAGCGGCGAGTTATCGGTTATTTCCAAATCCCATATGGTTTTCACGCCACCATTGTCAGAAGTAAAGATAATTAAGGTATTTTCCTCCACGCCAGTATCTTTAAGTGCTTGTATTATACTGGCCACCGCCATGTCCAGGTGAGCAATCATGGCAGCATAAGCAGGATTATCCTGTTCACCATCGGGTTTTTTATCTTTGAATTTAGCAATAGTTTCTTCCGGTGCTTCAATGGGTGAATGAGGGTTGTA
>CAZQEZ010000012.1:0-37595 GCA_964592475.1 uncultured Roseivirgaceae bacterium | reverse complement strand
CTTTGAATTTAGCAATAGTTTCTTCCGGTGCTTCAATGGGTGAATGAGGGTTGTAGGTGGCGAAATATAAAAAGAAAGTCGAATCAGCATTTTTCATTATAAACTTTACAGCCTCATTGGCCAACCGGTCTGTCATGTATTCACCTTCCGGTCCATCCGGCAAACGCGGATTTTTATATGGAGGAAAATAAGAATCGGGTCGTCCACTATTCCAGGCGCCTATATTTACATCAAATCCCTGGTTTTCCGGCCAAAGTTCTTCTTCATTTCCCAGGTGCCACTTACCCATGATGGCTGTAGTATAGCCGTGTTTTTTCAGCCTTTCGGCTATGGTAACTTCTTCCAACGGTAAATGATGCTTCCATTGTGGTGGTAGTAAAGGCATTTCACCACGATCGCGATCAAAAACTGCTGTTTGGTGAAGACGGGCAGGAGATTTACCGGTCATCAAAGCTGCACGGGTAGGAGCACATACTGGGGCCGCGGAGTAGGCGTCGGTAAAAAGTAAACCATCCGCAGCCAATTGATCAATGGCTGGTGTTTCATAGTACTCACTTCCCATGCAGCTCAAATCTCGCCAGCCCAGGTCGTCTGCCATGATTAAAATGATGTTAGGTTTTGTCTCGCTTTGCGCAAATGTTGAAAATGGTAATAGGAATATCAGTAGATAAATTAATCTGTTCATGGTGTTTAGATTTCATGATTTCATTTATTGTTGCATTTACTTTTCAATAGATAATTTATACACATCACCGCCCAAACCTGCGACATAGACAATTCCCCGTTCCTCATCCCAGCCATAACTGTTGGTGGGGTGTACCACGTTGTACTCTCCATTGTGGGCCGATTGCGGTGGGGCAAAATAATTGGCTATTTTCTGCCAGGATTGGCCGCTGTTTTTTGAAATATACAAGCCTTCTTCATTTACTACCAGTAAAGAAGATTCCCTTTTACCAAAAAATGGCCCGTAAAGTACCCCTGGCAACGACTCACCCAATAATTTCCAATTGGCTCCTTCATCGCTGCTGATCACTACACCCTGCTCCGTAGCCCAGTAAAAGTTGTCACCATATCTTACAGGGTTTTTACCCAATGTTTTAAAGTCAGATACTTTGTTAAAGCTCTTTCCCTGATCAGTACTGCGGTAAATGCCATCATCGTTTCCGGCAAGAAATACATTTTTATTGACTACACCCGGATTGCGGCTTTTAAAATCCAGTTTCTGCCAGTTTTCACCACCATCTTTACTCAGCCACATAATCACCCAGGCATGATGTTCTTTGCCAATAATATACCGCGGGTTATTCCAGGCAGGCATGCCCCAGGTCCAGCCGTCGTGGGTTTCTGCCGGTTTGCCAATCCAGGACAAAAGCCGATTATTTTCATCTAAAACAAGACCTTGAGCCGGCATCCTTTTCTTTTGCACGATCATGTAAATAGCCTTTCGTCCGGTAGTGTAATCGTAATTGATACTGTAAGTGCCATACGCCCTGCCCCGGGTTACCACATCTTTTAAAGGTTTCCAGGATTTACCCTGATTTTTGCTGCTATAAATTGAATGATTGCCATTGAGCACCAGGAAAACTTCCCCGGAGGGCTCCACCCATAGGGCACCTGTTTTACGATTAAGCACATCATCAGCAAATGCAGTATCCTGCTTAATTTTTGAAAATAGATTTTGGCTGATAACCTTCCATTCTTGCGCCTCCAGAGGAATGAATTGAAATAAGGCAATAAATAAAATAGCAATTTTTATGATTTTCATGATTCTTTAATGTCCACTTTTTATTACCTCCAACCAATTATTAGGAAGCGATATTATTTGTTGATTGTTTAACAATTCTTTCCTTAACTCCTGATAATCAAGTTTTTGCACATCAATATCCTGCTTAACTGCCAATGCCGCGGCCGTTCCCGCGCTTTGCCCCAGCATCATAAATGTAGTTAATATTCGAATAGCACCATAGGCTACATAACTTGAAGATGGGCAGGTTGGCGTGATCAAATTTGTACATTCTGAAGCTTTAGGTATTAATGCTCGCCAGGAAATACCAAAAGGCCGCCAATCATCCCCACCAAAAACAAACCCCTCATTATAAGCATAGCCATCCTTTACAATTCGCCGGGCGTGGTGCGTATCCGGTGGCCACCAGGCAATTGCCACCGGGTCTTCTACCCTAATGGGATTATCCCGAAGCGTGTGGTGCTCGGTAATCACGTAATCGGATACCATGCGCCGGGCACTGCGAATGTACAACCTTCGGGGCCATCCATCATTGTCGGTAAATTCGTCTTTACTCAATCCCCAGCCTTCCCAGTTTTTCCGGGTTTGCTCATTTACTGTGCTGTCATTTTGTAAAAACCAAATCAGGCCCTGAGTAAAATTCCGATGATATTTGACCACACTATCTCGTACAGCATAACTTCCTTCCGGATACATCCAGTTCTCTCCATAAAGATTGGCAGAAAGGTCATGCCAGCTACCCAAATCGGTTTTGCCATTGGCTCGTTTAACAAAAGGCTTAAATAGCTTGCCGCCGTTTTTTAGATATCGCCGGTAAATTTCATAAGTTGCAGGATTATAATTGTCTGGTTTTGCGATAGGAATCAGATTGTCTTCTTCTCTGGTAAGGCAAAGGCGAAAGCAGAATCCCTGAATGTACTTGCTGGGGGCTCCATATATTCCCAATTCACCAGGCTGGATGGTGGCTATCAAACCACTTGTGGAATCACCCGGAGTTATGTAAGGATCAACATTTACCTGAAACTGGCGATGATTATTTTCTGTTTGCACACCATTTTTGGTTTCTTCATAAAGTGCATTTCCCTCCCTGATTGAGCAGGTAGAAATCCCGGCAAAATGTAGCAGGTCTCCTTCTATGGAAGCATCAATAAACACTTCGGCTGTAATTGATTGTCCATTTTCTAAGGTAATAGATTTAATTTCAGTACCCTCTTTTTCCACTCCTTCCTTTTCACGAATTCTTTGCTTGCGAATGATTTGAATATTTGGATACTGGGCTAGCATTTCTTCAATGATTTGTTCCGCCATTTTCGGTTCATAAGGAGAATACCAATTGACGTCATCAAACTGTGGCTCCCGGTCGTAGTGATCCTCCAGGGCATAATATAAATCGCGTGTAATTCCGCTGATCACAGCTCCGCTGCCAAAACGAATATCCTTTACTATTCCTTCCACCATCATGCCACCAGGGTGACCTGTAGGCTCTATCAGCACCACCTGCTTGCCCATACGAGCAGCCTGAATGGCAGCAGTAAATCCCGCTTCACTGCCACTGAGAATGCAAATATCCGTATGCAGTGTATTTTTATTTGAATGGCAGGCAAATATCAATGATATAGCGACTAAAATCAACCTTGACTTCATAAGATTTATATTTATTTCCTGTAAATTTGAATTTTCACTGGGCCAAGCAAACCCGCCGGCTGCAAAGGTACATTTTTCCAGGGTGTTCCCCAGGCCTTGGGTCCATTTACAATGTTAGTATTGGTGAACCTCTCTTCAGCTGGCAAATGCCCATCTCCTACCAATCGGTTGTTCCATTCATTGACAACATCGACAACCAGGTGGTTTTTGCCTGATTGTAAATGGTTTCCTATTTCCAATTGAAATGGCTGGTGCCAAATGGTGCCCAAAGATTCACCATTCAACCAAACTTCGGCTATTTCCCGCACATCGCCTAAATCAAGAAAATAACGCAACTCGGCTATCACACTATCCATTTCAAAATCAATTTCATATTTGGCAATACCGGAAAAATACTTGATGCCATCATCTTTTGATTCGGTCCATGACTGTAGCCTGGTAAATGCAGCTGTTTCAGGCGCTCCCCAACCAGCGGGAAATCGCAGTTGCCATTCACCCTCTACCGGGATTTCATTTACTCTATTAAAAACGGCATAGGTTCTTTCACCATTATTATATTCAAAATAATAACCACCCGGTTGAGTAAATTGACCGGTTTTCACCTGGTAGCCTTGTAGTTTGGCATACGAACCAGTAGAAGGGAAAATAGCCTGATTGTCTTTTTCTACTTTTTCAACGAATGGTGTATTATCATTGTCAGCAAAAACGATGAAATAAGCATCGTGGGGGGCAAATGAAAGCGCCATCCGGATACTGTCTCCTTCATTTCTATAAATTAAATCCTCTACAACCTCCCCTGTTTCAGGTGACCAAAGGCTGGGCTTCTTATCAGCAACACGGAACACGCATTCGGCAGTCACCTCCCGGTTTTGCCGGTTGCGGATAAAATAAATGTCAGTTTCACCCAGGCGACGGTGAATAAAATTGAGAGAAACGCTGTCGTCTTGTCCTTTGAAACTAAAATCAGGAAAGACGCCGTTTTCAAATAAAATATCCCGCTGGTCGGTACTCCAGTAAAGTTTACCTCGACCAATTTTATTGAATCCGTTCTGGTCAGCTGTTAATCCTGACCACATTTGATTGGCTAAGGATTTCAAGGTCTGGTCATTTTCCAGGTAATTATGAAGTCCTGGAGTTCTTTCCGGTTTTGGTCCCACTACCAAAGCACCTGCTTTGATCATTTTTTCAATTTTTTCTAATACCGGCAATGGCATATCCTTTTGTTCAGGCAGTACCAAAAGCGCATACTCCTGGCCATGGGGCAACGTCATTTTACCATCTTTAACCTCCAGTTCGAGCAGCTTTTCTGTATTAATCACATCATAGTCATAGCCAAACCCGAGCGTGGAATCGATGTGGCGCTGCTTGGCAAAGTTGGGTGCCTGGTCGCCATAGTAATACAACAAATCCCCCACGAAATTGCCTTGTTGCAACATGTAGCTGTTGCGGGCCAGGTAGTCAATCCAGGCGCGGCTTTTAGGCCACCAGGTTTGGCGGGTATTCATGTGCGTGCCAAAGCCATAAACATAACCGGGTGAGCCAAATGCATCAGGTGAATGGGTGGAGGTGTGAAAAACTACCCTGTTGAGGCCTTCACAAAAGGCCTGGTCGGCAGTAGGCTTCAGATCCTGCCAGCTTTCCTGCCAGTGGGTGAGGCTGGTGAAAGATTCGGCTTCCACAAACGTCTGATCATAGAGGTGGGCGGCGCTGGCAATACCTTTAATAAACCAATGCGAGTCGTAGCCTTCGTCATCGTATTTTGGATAATTGTGCCAGAATTCGCCACGAGGCACCGATAAAGCTCCTAACGCTTTGATAGATTCTACCGGCACATCGTGTAACGGCGGTCCAGGTCCGCCACCCTCGGCCTGAAAGCCAATGCCATATTGATTACAAAACTCAACCCCAAATTTATAATGATTGTCAATTGACAAATCAGATAAAGTCATGCGATAATCGTAGAGAAAACGGCTGGTTACTTCCTGGTTTTGCACAATTTCACCTTGCAAAACAGGCAGAAATGGCGTCATGTCGTAACCTCTGCGTTTCTTAAATTCCTGCAGCATAGTGGGTGTCCAAACCGGTCCTTTGATTTCGTAACTATCGTTGTAAAGATATTTCAGGGCAGTTTCTCCCAGGTCACCTCCTAACTGTGGCTGCAATTTATCAATAAAATACTGCAGGTGTGTTTTTTGCGCTTCTTTGGAAAAGTGGTCAATCATCAGACCGTTTGAATTAGGACTGGGGCGTTTCAACGGGGTACCCAAGTTTGTATAAATGTAACGCGTAATCTTCCATTCCCCCTCAGGTACCTGCCAGTTGAGTTTACCATCTTCGAATTTATCAGAAAGGTCAATAATTTGATTGGTGTCTAATTTTGATGCGATTGGAATAGCCAAAATTGCTACTTCTTTATAGAATTCCGGTAAACCATTCAAATCTTTACTAATTAGCATCTCACGTTCTTTATCGTAAGCATCGTATTTAGGTAAAGGTGGAAATGGGAATTTCTCAGGTAAATCTTGCTGACCTCGAACAACAAGGGTAGTATCTAAAATACCCATAACCCCATGTTCAGGTTTTATCCAGCTACCGCCGGAATTCCAGCTACTGGCCACCACCAGACCAATCTCCAGGTTCAATCGGGTTGCTTCCTTAATGGCATAAACAATAGCATTAGTTGATTCTTCGCCCATGAAAGCGGGACCTGCCGGTACCTTATTTTCATAATCAGCCAGGTTGGCCACATCCCAAATATCATAGCCTCCCATGCCATTAGCTTTCGACTCTTCCAGCTCTATCGTTAATCGTTCCAGGTCAAAATTGCCATTTACCCAGCTCCAAAAGCCCTTTGGTCGGGCACTGGTAGGTGGGTTTTTAAATTCCTGCTCAAGCCGTGTCAGTTGCGGATTCGGATTTGAATCAGAAGCAGGTTTGCAGGCATAAATTATCAAAAATGATAAAAATATAACAGGTTTGATTTTGATGAACATAGTGGGTTTATGTTAATTGAATGTAATTAGTAACAAATATATTGAAGTTTAATTGATAGTAAAATATATCTTTTTGATATTTGGATAGCTATAAGTTAATGCACCAAAAAATTAACGGTGCCGGAATTGAAATAATTAATAGCAGTGAAATCATTATAAATAGTATTATCATTAAAGATTCAAAAAATTTATCTCATGACATGCTGTTTGAAGCCAATAATGGAATAGTAAATCATGGGCTGATTATTGATAAAATTATATCATCGGAAAAACCTAAAGCTACTATCTTATTCAAAAAAGATGGAATTGATAGCACCTTAAAAAATTACAAAATCAACCAATCCTACATAAATGTAGAAAATAAGGCTGGATTTTGAAAATATAGTCTTTTGTAAGTTTTAGCTTTTTATTATCATAATACCGCTATAATCAAAGAATTAAATAGCTAACCTTAAAATTGGGCTCATAAATTCTATTTAACGAGTTGATTATTTAAGAATGAAAATCTTATCTATAGCGTAATACTATTTACCAAACCATAGCTAACGTATTTTCCTACATTAATGTAGAATCAAACCAAAAATCCTACAATAATGTAGGTTTTTGTTTACTGCTCAAACTACTGAATTCATTAAAAAACGGGTTATATGCTCACACGATATCGATTTTTTAATTTGGCACCATAATTGGAAAGGAGCAATCAGAAGTATAAATAATTGCCATAGTATTTATTTAAAATTGGATTTGACGGCTGAGCAAAGTATTGTGCAATGATAGGACTAATGCAACAACACCAATACTTTGCCAGCATTTCAGCCTAAAAAAATTAAATTTTATGAAAATAGCTGTTACTACCTCTGATGGTTTTTATGTGGATGAAAATTTTGGACGATCTCCAAGTTTCTATATTTTCAATATTACAGGTAAAGAAGTCAATTTTTTAGAAACCAGAAGTAAAAGGCAAAATAGTAATTGTGATGCATTTCAGATTATTTACAATTTAATAAAAGACTGTAATGCAGTATTTTCGGCAAATATTGAAGATTTAACATTGAAAAAGTTAAAAAATAAGGGAATAGTTCCCATTATATATCAAGGCGAAATTAACAATCTTAATATAACATAGAAAGGTTTACATTCAATCTCCAAAGCCGGTTTCATCCTACAGTTAAGCCTGGACCTCATGTGAAGTCCGGGCTTTTTTTATAATTTTGAAAGCCATATCTAAATTTTTGATTTAAGGAACTAAAAAACAGCAAAAAGTTTCCTTCCTAAAAAATCAAGCATTTCCTACTTACATATTATTTTTTTCAAATAGATTTGTCAATCCTAAGAAAAAATAATCGTCTGATTTGGGAATTTGTAGGATTGTTATAATGTAAACTTAAAAAAAATATGAAAAAAAATTACTTGGTTTTATTCGTTTTACTACTAATTCCGGCATTTCTATTTGCACAAGTAGATGAAACGGAAGATGAATTTGAAGATTTCGATATATCTGCCTACGAAACAGCTGGTGGACCGGTTAAAGTTTTTTGCAATAATAAAGTAGCCGGACAGTCTCCTACCCAATTAATTTCGATTGCCTACGATGTACAATTAAATAATGAACTTACAGCCTCTGCTGTAGCAGGTAGACAGGAAAATACCGCTCCTATCAATAGCATCACCGGTTTTAATATTGTTAGTAATTTTCCAATTCTTTCCCGAAATAACATTTTAATAAATTTTGGGCTCAATTACATGCAGTCTACCTTTAACTATGGTGAAGATCCGATTTATGAAAATCCCTTTTTGCAAAATTTGAGAGAGCACACGTTACGCAGCATCAATGCAAATTTCACCATTTTCAAACCGTTAAATGCAAAGAACTTTTTGTTGGCACAAGTAGCTGCAGAACTTAATGGCGATTATAGCTTCAGTAACTTTCAATCGCTTCAGTACACTCGTTTTCCGATTGCCTTGATGTACGGCTGGAAAATGAATGACCGCACCATGTTTGGCATTGGAGGTTCGCGCACCTATTTAGGAGGCGCCCTCAATTACCTTCCTGTTATTTATTACTATAAAACATTTAGCGAAAAATGGGGATTGGAAGCATTAGCACCAGCCAGAGCATTTTTACGGTATCGATTTAATAGCCAAAGCTTGATGACTCTGGGCTATCAAATACAAGGTGCAACCTATCGTTTAAACAACTTTTCAACCTACGCGTTGCCAGAAATCGCGGAAGATAACATTGAATTACGAAGATCCGAGCTACGTTTTAGATTATCTTACGATCGCTCGTTAAAAGATTTTATCTGGTTTTCTTTCCAGGCAGGCTACCGGGTCAATTGGCTCTTCAATGCTGATCAAGGGGAGTTTTTTCGAGGTTTTGATGAATCAGATTTTTACATGGAAAATGAATTGACCAATCCTTTATTTTTCCAGTTTTCAGTAAGTTTAGTAAGTCCTTAATAATATAAATAGAAACATTATGAAATATCTTAGCCTATTTTTGTTGGTAATTGTATTTGGGTGTAGCCAAACCAATGAAAAGCAAGTTGAAAGCAAAAGCATTAGTCTTTCCGGTGAATTTCTTTTTGCCGGTCCTAATACACTTCAATCCACTGAAAAAATGTCCTTACCTGCTTATGTACAGGAATTAGGCATTGAAAGTGAAGAAAGTATAGTAGCAGTAAATCCTGCTTCGGTAAGTATTACTTTTGCTAGCCCGGAAGAAGCAGCCAAAGTAGAAAGCATTTTACTGCAGATAGTAAGTGATGATTTGGAAATGACTTCAGTTGGTACTTTAAGTCCAATACCTGAAAGACAAAGCACGGTAGAATTGAACGTATCTCCTGAATTAGATTTACTGCCGTATTTAGGCGATCCTTCTACCATTGTAATTGCTGACGTTAACCTCAAAGAAGACATGGATGCAATGAGTATTGATGCTAAAATGAATTTGAATTTTAAGTATAACCCTTGAAAATAGAGAATTATGAAAAAGTTATTATTATTTGTATTTATTTTGATGGCTGGGCTGGCATATGCCGATGACGGCGATAAACTCATAGGTGTATGGAAGCCTAGTGAAGGCACAGCCCTGGTTAAGATTGATAAAATCGGAAATAAGTTTTACGGTAGAATCGTGTGGTTGAAAGAACCTAACAATGAAAATGGCAAAGCTAAAACAGACATCAATAATCCGGATGAGAGTATGCGAAGTACACCTCTGAAAGGTTACCGTATATTGAAAGATTTTGTATATGATGAAGAGGAAGGCATATGGCGGGAAGGCACAATTTACGATCCGAAAAATGGAAGTACTTACAATTGTAAAATTGAACTTAAAGACGACAATAAAATTGAAGTACGCGGTTACATTGGTACAGCGGTGTTTGGCAGAACAGACGTTTGGTCACGAATGCAAAAAAAATAGGAAAAAATATTTTTCCGCTTAAAAAAGGATGGTATTTAAAGCCATCCTTTTTTGTTTATGTAAGTTACAAGTATTTCACTAATGTGGTGGATTGGTAATAATTCTGCTATTAAATTGTTAATTATAAAGAACTTACAAAATTGAACTATTCCAATAATGACACCCGGTCAAATAGAAAAAAATACACAACTCATTAAAAATCAGGCCAAAAAATCAGGTTTTGAGTATGTGGGTATTAGTAAAGCTGAATTTTTGCAAGAAGAGGCCTCAAATTTAGAAAAATGGCTAAAAAATTACATGCATGGAAAGATGCATTACATGGAAAATCATTTTGATAAAAGATTAGATCCAACAAAACTAGTACCCGGTGCCAAATCGGTGATTTCATTGCTTTACAATTATTTTCCTCAGCAAGAATTGTTTAGTAAAAATGACTATAAAATAAGCAAATATGCTTACGGCGAAGATTATCATTTTGTAATCAAATCAAAGCTAAAAGATTTTTTGAAATACTTGCAGCAGATTATTGGAGAAGTTAATGGACGTGTATTTGTAGACTCAGCACCGGTGATGGAGCGTGCCTGGGCCAAAAAAAGTGGGGTTGGTTGGGTTGGAAAAAACAGCTTGCTGCTAACTAAACAGCGAGGTTCTTTTTATTTTCTAGCCGAAATCATAATCGACCTCCCCTTAAGCTACGATGGCCCCATTAAAGATTATTGTGGCAGCTGTACCCGCTGCATAGATGCTTGCCCTACCGATGCTATTAGGCCTTATGTGGTAGATGCCAGTAAATGCATTTCTTATCTCACCATAGAATTAAAAGACGAAATCCCTCAAAATTTTAAAGGAAAAATGGAGAATTGGATTTTTGGCTGCGACATTTGTCAGGACGTTTGCCCATGGAACCGTTTTGCCCATAGTCATCAGGAACAACATTTTAAGCCTTCACCAAATTTAGGAGCAATGGAAAAGGCAGACTGGATTGAACTTACGGAAGAAACATTTAAAAAACTATTCAAAAAATCGGCCATAAAACGGACAAAATTTGAAGGATTGAAGCGAAATATTGAATTTGTAAGGCAAGAAAAAAGGCTTGCCAAAGATTAGCAAGCCTTCAATATTATTTACTGGTTTAATAACCGGCGGTGATAAAACATGAGTTAATCACTCTCCCGTGAAGATGTCCGAATTTTTGAATACACCATTTTTTCAATTCACTCACTTCAACGGGAACTAATATTGAAATTGCCTTACGCAACTCCTTTTCAAATAGCGCTTTATCGAAGCTCACTTTTGATAAAATAGTTTTAACATAGTTAAGCATACCTTAGAAAAGTTTAGAAATATATTTAAAAAATAAAAACCTTTTAATAAGACTAATTGTGCCCATTAAATAATACTTTATATTTGCAATTTAGCTATATTTTCTCGTACTATTTTTTCGTTTTCAACGTAAATATTTCATATGTAAAAATATTAGCACCTATGATAAAAACGTGTATCCTATACCTATTGTTAGGAATGTCTTTAATTTTATTTTCTAACTGTTTTGTTTTTGCACAAAACATCAAAATTGATCTTGGAGCAGACCAAATTGCTTTGAATGAGGCGTTTACTATTAAAATCACGGTAAAAAATAGTAGACTTCGAAAATATGGTGAATTTCCCGAAATTCCAGGATTTGTAAAACAGGGCACTTTTTCTTCCTCATCTACCAATATTGTGAACGGTAATATTTCTTCCGCTCATTCGGTTACGCAAAACTATGCTCCAAATAGACAAGGTACTTTTACTTTGGCACCTTTTACCATGATGATCAATGATCAGGAGTTTCAATCGCCTGGCAAAACCATAAAAGTAGGCCCTGCCAACCAAAAACAGCAGAAACAGCAGCAAAACCCATTTTTTAGTAATCCTTTCGATGATTTTTTCAATAGAGGCAAAAAGCCTCAAGAATTTGTAGATGTAAAAGAAGATGTGTTTTTTGCCATCACTACCAGTAAAAATGAGGTATATACCGGAGAAGGTTTTGTGGTTACTTTATCCTGGTACTCTTCCGAAAACAATAGGGCTTCCATGCGTTTTTACGAGGTAGGCAAGCAGCTTACTGAAATATTAAAAAAAATAAAACCTGCTAATAGCTGGGAAGAAAATTTCAATATCGAAAATATTAATGGCAAGGCAGTAGTAATCAATGGAGTAAACTATATGCAATATCCCATTTATAAAGCTGCTTTTTATCCACTCAATACTGACACAATAATTTTTCCTTCCGTAGGTCTGGATATGATCAAATACAACGTGGCCAAAAATCCGAGCTTTTTTGGCAGAAATCGTCAAGAAGAAATTAAAACTTATTACAGTAAGCCAAAACGAGTAATTGTAAAGCCATTACCACCACACCCTTTAAAAGAATCAGTTGCTGTGGGACAATATAAATTAAGAGAAGATATTAGTAGTACCCAATTGAAAACCGGAGAAAGCTTTAGTTATGAATTTAAAATTTTCGGACAGGGAAATATTTCAGCTATTTATAATCCCATCATTGCTCAAAATGATAATTTTGAATTTTATCCGCCCAATGTTCAACAAAATATCAGCAGGGGAAATAATCAGGTGAGTGGCACAAAAAGTTTTACTTATTATGGCATACCAAGCGAGCCAGGTGAGTTTAACTTAGGAAAATATTTTCAGTGGATATTTTTTAATCCTATTGAAGAAAAATATGATACGCTTCAATCAGATATTTTGGTAAATGTAACGGGTGACAGTAAAAAGAATAATTATATTTCATCATCTGATATGGGTACTTTTTACGACGGGATAGAATTCGCCGATAATGGATTGAGAGATCGCGATATAGAACTTAAAATAAAAATTTTTGCTAACATTCTTATTTTCATTATGTTAGCGCTCACAGGGTTTTTAATATTTAAAAAATAATGGGAAATATTTTTGGCAGGAAGTTCAGGATCAGCACTTTTGGAGAATCACATGGGCCTGCACTAGGAGTAATAATTGATGGGTGTCCGGCAGGATTACCTATAGACGAATCGCTGATTCAGGTAGAGATGGAGCGCAGGAAACCCGGACAATCAAAAATCACAACGCAAAGAAAAGAAGCCGATAGTTTTGAAATTTTATCCGGTTTATTTGAGGGTAAATCCACTGGAACTCCCATTAGCATTTTGATTAGAAACAAAGACGCTAAAAGCAAAGACTATTCTCATATAGCTGATAAATTCAGGCCCAGCCATGCAGATTTTACCTATTCCGAAAAATATGGCATTCGTGACTATCGTGGCGGAGGGAGAAGTTCGGCACGGGAAACCGCTGCCAGAGTAGCTGCTGGAGCCATAGCCAAGCAATTTTTACAAACCAAACAAATAACAGTTCATGCTTATGTATCGCAAGTTGGTGCGCTGAAACTTGAAAAATCGTATCAAGAGCTTGATTTAAATCAGATAGACAATAATATCGTGCGTTGTCCGGATTCTGCTACCGCGGAAAAGATGATAGCGTTAATTGACCAAACCCGAAAAAACAAGGATACGGTGGGTGGCATAGTAACCGGTGTAATTAAGGGTGTTTCGGCTGGATTGGGTGAACCTGTATTTGACAAATTACACGCTGAACTGGGCAAAGCAATGCTGAGCATCAACGCGGTAAAAGGATTTGAATACGGCAGTGGTTTTGAGGGAATACAGCTAAATGGCTCTGAACATAATGATGAATTTGTGAACGAAAAGGGTCAGATTAAAACAATTACCAATCATTCCGGCGGCATTCAAGGTGGGATTTCCAACGGCCAGGATATTTATTTTAATGTAGCTTTCAAGCCCGTAGCCACCATTATGCAGGATCAGGAAAGCGTGAATGAAAAGGGAGAAAAAGTGACCGTAAGCGGCAAAGGGCGTCACGATCCTTGTGTTGTACCCCGTGCAGTGCCTATTGTGGAAGCAATGGCAGCTTTAGTTATTGCTGATTATTATCTTTTAAATGAAACAACCAAACTATAATCTATTTTGAAGAAGAATAAATTTGCTTTGCACTGGCAAATCATCATTGGACTGGTACTTGGCCTGGTTTACGGATTGGTAGTAATTAATATTGAAGGTGGATTAAACTTTACCAGTGATTACGTCAAACCTATAGGCACCATTTTCATAAAAGCATTGAAAATGATTGCAGTGCCAATAGTTTTATCATCTTTAATTGTAGGAATAGCCAGCATAGGTAACATTTCACGGCTCTCTCGTATAGGTGGAAAAACTATTGCAATCTATCTGATAACTACCACGATAGCCGTTTGTATCGGACTTTTAGCTGTAAACATAATCAAACCAGGAAAAATTTTACCAGTTGAAACACGTAATGAGTTAATGGAATTGTACGCGGATGATGTGGCTGATAAAACCACCCGTGCCAGAGAGTTTCAGGATTCAGGACCACTGCAGCCTTTGGTGAATATGGTAACGGATAATATATTTCGCTCAACAATGACTAATGAAGATTTGCTGCAAGTCGTTTTATTTGCTTTAATTTTTGGTGTTGCTCTATTGCAAATACCGAAAAAAAAGCGAAAACCAGTGGTGAAGTTTTTTGATGGATTAAATGAGGTGATTATCAAAATCATTGGCTTTATCATGAAGATAGCACCTTATGGTGTGTTTGCTCTTATTGCCTCTTTAATTGTAGATTTAGCCGGAGACAATCCCGATAAAGTATTCGAGATTTTATACGCAGAACTGTGGTATAGCTTAACAGTAATCATAGGCTTGGGCATAATGCTGTTAATAATCTATCCAACCTTATTTAAGCTATTTACAAAAGTAAAATATGCTGATTTTTTCAAAGGCATTCGACCTGCTCAATTATTAGCCTTTTCTACCAGTTCAAGTTCGGCAACCCTACCGATAACAATGAAGCAGGTAGAAGAGGAATTAGGTGTATCTGAGGAAGTAAGTAGTTTTGTTTTACCTTTGGGCGCTACCATCAATATGGACGGAACCAGCCTTTATCAAAGTGTCGCGGCTGTATTTATTGCACAAGCTTTGGGTATGGATTTAAGCCTGGGCGCTCAATTAACGATAGTATTAACTGCCGTTTTGGCTTCCATTGGTTCTGCCGGAGTGCCGGGAGCAGGCATGGTGATGTTGGTAATTGTTTTAGAAGCCATTGGGGTGCCCACAGCCGGATTGGCTTTGATAGTGGCCCCTGATAGAATACTTGACATGATAAGGACAATGGTCAATGTTACTGGCGATGCATCCGTAACTATGGTTGTAGCCAGCACTGAAGGAGAACTGCCTGAAGGATTAATAAGAAAACCAGTGCAGAATATTTTCACCTCAAAAGAAACTAATTAATTAAATTTTTGTTATTGATACCTGAAGCTTAAAATTAGAAAATATGGAAACTTACGATAGAGAAAAAATGTATCAGCGAAACGTAACTGTTTACCTGGAAGCTAACCCTAATCCCAACAGCCTTAAATTTGTGGTTAATTTTATGCTTGTACCTGAAGGAAACAACTACGATTTTCCGGATGCAGCCAGTGCAGAAAATGCTCCACTGGCTCAGGAATTATTTAAATTTCCCTTTGTAGAAAGAGTTTTCTACATGAGCAATTTTGTTACCGTTACCAAAAGTGATTCAGTTGAGTGGGCGGAAATAAAAGACGAACTTAGAATCTTTATAAAAGATTATTTAGATGCTGAAAAACCTCTCTTAAACGAGCAGGCAGAAGAAACTAGTCAAGAAGCCGAGGAAGAGTCAGAAATAGAAATAAAAATTAAAGGTATTTTAGACGAGTACATTAAGCCAGCAGTAGAGCAGGATGGTGGAGCGATTGGGTTTCATTCTTTCGAAGATGGAGTGGTAAAAGTAAATTTACAAGGCTCATGTAGTGGTTGTCCCTCTTCTATGGTCACTTTGAAAGCTGGTATTGAAAATTTACTGAAGAGATTTGTGCCTGAGGTACAATCAGTAGAGGCTCAGGAACTTTAATTTAAAAAAATCATTTAATATTTTGAAATATTGTTTCTTTCTTCTTTTGATTTTAACGGCTGCCTGTGAGCCCGAAATTGAGGATCAGAAAAATGTTTTTGCTGATATTAACCAGGAAGTTTTAGCAAATTCAAAAGCATATGGTGCACTACAGGAAGCCACCAGCACCATTGGACACCGACTCTCAGGCAGTAAAAATGGTGCCTTGGCAGAAAAATTTGCCTACGACTTCTTAACTGAAAGTGGTTTTGAAGAAGTTGCGTATCAGGAATTTGATTTTGAAGGCTGGCAACGAGAATCAATAAGCTTATTTCTCGAAAGAAAAGAAGAGATAGACACACTTCCTACTGTAAGTTTGGCCTATTCGGCTTTAGATGTTGATTTAATCGCCCCGGTAATAGATGGCGGAAGTGGTTTGACATATAATTTTCCTGAAGGCGATACTACCTTCATAGACAAGATAGCTTTGATTTACCTTGGTGTATTAGAAGATGAACCCGATGGAAGCGTAAATTTGCATCGTACCCGTAAAGTAGAAAATGCAATTAAAGCCGGTGCAAAAGGAGTAATATTTTATAACCGTGTACCTAAGGGGGTGCTCATGACTGGCACGGCTTCCTTTACAGGAGAGGTACTACCTATCCCGGTGGCATGTATTTCCTATGAACATGGATTTGATATCAGAGAGCAATTGTCAAGAGGTGAAGCAGTTGTGGCTCATGTGCAAATGCAAAACAGCAGTGAAATAAGAAAAGCCCGCAACGTAGTAGCAACGATTCCAGGAGCAAGTAAAAAAAATGAAGTAATTTTAATAGGTGGACATTTAGACAGTTGGGATTTGGCTGAAGGCGCTATTGATAATGGCATTGGCTCATTTGCCATTCTGGATATAGCACGTTCCTTTAAGGCACTTGATTTAAAACCTGCACGCACCATCAAGTTTGTAATGTTCATGGGAGAAGAGCAAGGTTTATTTGGTAGCCGAAGTATGGTAGCGAAAACGTCTGAATCCGAATTATCCAAAATAAAAATGATGATAAATTTAGATATGGCGGGAAACCCTCAAGGATTTAATGCTACTGGCCATGAGACCCTGGCAGAGTATCTTGATTCTGTAGGACAGCATATCCATAAAGTTGATACTTCCTTTGAAAATAATCATCAGGATGCAGTCTGGTTGGCTAGCGACCACCGTCCATTTTTAATGAAAGGTATCCCTTTTACTACCCTTAATAGCCAGCTGGAAAGTGAAGTATATGATTGCTATCACGCGGATTGCGATAATTTTGAATTGGTAAATGAAAAACATATTCAAAATACTGTTCGATTTACTGGTATGCTGCTTTGGGCTTTGGCCAATGAACCTGAACTGCCAGTGCAAGTAATGGACAGCAGCAATTTACGGAATTATTTTATGGATTTGGGATTGGAAGATGAATTTGAAATGGGGATATAAGCAAATGATAAATTAAGGAGAAACTTTTTTTGCTAATTCCGTTACATATGCTAATTCAACATCCATAATCTCTGCAATTTCTTGAAAGGATAATTTTTTATTTTTAATCAATCTAATTACAGAAGATTTTCTATTTTCTTCCATTCGGATTTTTTCCTCAATTTTACCTTCTTGTTTACCTTCTTGCTTACCTTCTTTGAAACCATCTTGGTAAAATGCATCTTGTTTCACATCATATATTATAGGCATCTTGTCAATTGTATTTTTTGTTAATTTACTTAAATTACGCAACCTGGACAAAACTAATAGTTGCTTTACATATTTTTGAAACATAATAGTACTTTTATTAGTTTCCTTTAGCCTGGTCAAAATACCAAAAAGTACTTCCTCTGGATCAACATCCTGTAAATCGCCCAGAATACTTAATATTAACTCCTCCGGCTTGTCTGATTGCATGAAATGCTCAAATGGAACCTGATTTAGGTTTACTAAATCAAATCCTCTAAAAATTTCCGTTTCATCCAACTTATTTATCATTTTTATAGGAGCTTTGCCTAAATAAATCACCATTTGTTTAATAGCGTAATTATACTGCCTTCTTAGGATAGCAAAATATTCCTGCATCCGGTAAAGCATCTTATCGTCATTGGTTGATTGAAATTCAAGATGCAAAATAAATTTATTGCCATCGCTGGTTTCAACTAAGCTCAAATAATCGGGTTCCCTTTCTAGGGTAGTTTGAAGTTTAGTATTTAATTCCCGGCTATTAACTATGTCAATATCCAAAAGCTTTTTAGAAAGAGGAATTAATATCCCGGTAATGTTTTCCTTAAATATCTTATCAAAGTCCTGAGACATACTTTGCTATTTCAAAAATTAAAGATATTATATTTTCTTTAAATAGTCATTTCTTATTCGTGGATTAAAGTCATAAAAAGCAACTTAATAGCATTCATGCCAATTAAAAACCTTTACCTTGCAACAATCTACTTGTTAAATAACATCATTCTCTTTTTTCTCAATTTTCATCCACTTAATTTTGCAGTTGATTTTATAAAGCTGTTGATGAAGAAATTTTTAAATATTTACAACTTGCAATTTTGGTTGCTTTGCCTCAGTTCTTTCCTTTTCTTTAGCAGCTTCAACATGATTATCCCCGAGTTACCGTCTTATCTCACCCAGCTGGGTGGTGCGGAATACAAAGGCCTTATCATTTCACTTTTTACACTTACTGCAGGATTATCAAGGCCTTTTAGTGGCAAATTGGCGGATACCATCGGCCGCGTACCAGTAATGGTGATCGGAGCTGTTTTCAGTTTTGCTTGTGGTCTCCTTTATCCATTTGTTGCAGGTGTGGCCACTTTTCTTTTATTACGGCTTTTTCATGGTTTTTCTACCGGCTTTAAACCCACCGGCACTTCTGCCTACGTGGCTGACCTGGTACCAGACAACCGTCGTGGAGAAGCCATGGGTATGCTGGGGTTTTTTAGTGCCCTGGGTACGGCTTTGGGTCCGGTTTTAGGAGGTGAAATAGTACGACATTCAGTAGACTTTGTATTTTACACTTCCTCAGCTTTTGCTATCTTATCAGTGATAATTTTGATTAACATGAAGGAAACACTGCAAAATAAGCAGCGATTTAGTCTTTCATTATTGAAAATACCCCCCAAAGAAGTGTTGGAGCCAAAGGTTTTCCGACCCTCCATAGCCATGCTTTTTTCCGTATTTTGTTTTGGCGTAGTACTTACCATTACACCCGACTTAAGCCAATACCTTGAAATAGAAAACAAAGGCCTATTTTTTCTTTACTTTACATTGGCATCCCTGGCGGTAAGGTTTATTGCCGGCAAAGCTTCCGATAAATTTGGAAGAGAACCCGTATTGGTTGCTGCCACATTTGTGTTGACTATTTCCATGATAATGTACGGTTTTACTTCCACCCCTTTCATGCTGGCTGCCTCCTCGGTTGTATTTGGTTTGGGTGTGGGCGGTGCTATTCCAGCCATTTATGCCTGGACCATCGACCTGAGCGACCCCAATAAGCGGGGACGTGCCTTTGCCACTATGTACATTTCCCTGGAAGTAGGCATTGGCTTGGGTGCTTTACTTTCAGGTTTTACTTACGCAAATGACCCGTCCAATTTTTCAATCAGCTACTGGATGGCCGCCGCTACCTCTTTCGTTGCTTTTCTTTACGTTTTATTTAATCATCAGCAGAGAAGAAAAAAAATGAAAATTCATAACGCATCTTTAGCTGATTTGGGCAAACCTGCTATTTCTGCACGAGCTCGTGGCAATGATTCAGGATAGTTTTCCTGGATAAAGGTGATCAACCCTTCTCTTATCTGGCAGCGTAAATCCCATGCATCCGGTGAATTTCGAGCGCTCATCAAAGCACGCAATTCCATTGTTGTTTCTTTGCTATCTGTTACCTGTAGTACATTTACCTTTCCATCCCATAAATCATTTTGATTTAATAATCGTGTCAATTCTTCACGTAATGGTTGTAAAGGAATTTTATAATCACTATAAATAAATACTGTACCTAATATATCAGCTGAAACACGAGTCCAATTTTGAAAAGGTTTTTCAATAAAATAATTAATAGGTAACACTAATCTGCGTTGGTCCCAAATGCGCATTACTACATAGGTGAGGGTAATTTCCTCTACCCTACCCCACTCACCTTCTACTACCAACACATCATCAATTCTAATGGGTTGGGTAAATGCAATTTGAAAGCCAGCAAAAAGATTGACCAAAGATCGCTGTGCAGCGAAACCAATGATTATACCAGCCACTCCGGCAGAAGTAAGTAAACCTGCCCCCAATTCTCTAACACTATCGAAACTCAATAATACAACCGATATAGCTACCAGCATGATACCAATGACTAAAATACGTCTTACATACTGTAATTGCGTTCTAATTTTTCTTTCTTTAAAATTATCTTCCTTACTCAAATCATAAGTACTTACTACATAATCCTCGCCAATCTTAACCAAGCGTATTAATATCCAGGAGAAAGCCAAAACATTAATAATGAATAATGCATTTTTGAAAATATTTTCAGATTGCTCAGATAACCTCAGTAAAGGAAAGGAGATTTGTAAAATAATAGATGGAATAAAAACATTTAATGGTTGCGCCAGGTGCCTTCTTATTGAACCGATAAACTCCTTTTCAAAAGTGGTTCTAAAGTATCTTAATAATTTTAATATTACCAATTCAATAATAACACCAATAAGAATAGCTGTAATAGTTACTAACAAATTCCAAAGCCAAAAAGGCCATTCTTTTGCAAAAGCCAAAAAGTCGTTCATGGGAGAAAATATAATTGATACTGTTAAAAAATAAACTTTGAATTCAAAAATACGCTTATTCTAAAAAAAGCATGCTCAAATTTGCCATTAAATGATTAACATGGGCAATAATTTTCTTAATATTACAGTATTTTATTAATAATACGCAACAATTTTAAGAAAATCAATATTTAAAAAATAATGAAAAAAAATCAATCTAAATCTATCATCATCATCTTATGTTTAAGCCTATTAGGTAACTTTGGCTGTGAAACCCCGAAAGAAACCACCGATAAAAATACTCAGGATACCATGAAAATAAATGATCCTCATTCATTTGCCATACCACATCAAGCGGTAATAAAACATTTAATTTGGGATGCCCAAGTAAATTTTGAAAACAAAATCATAAGTGGTATAGCCTCTTATCAAATAGAAAAAACTGGAGATGCGGATTCCATTATTCTGGATACTCAGAATCTAATTATTAAAAAAGTAACATCCGGACAGGGAGAAAAAAATTTACCCTATGAATTACGAACCAGTTTAAGTAATGAAATTATGGGCACTCCATTATACATTAGCCTGGAAGATGATCCCGACCAGATAAATATTCATTATGAGACTTCGCCCAAAGCAGAAGCCTTGCAATGGCTGTCACCGGTGCAGACCAGTGGAAAGCTGCAACCATTTTTGTTTACTCAGTCGCAGGCCATTTTAGCTCGTAGTTGGATACCCATTCAGGACTCTCCCGGCATTCGTTTCACATATAAAGCTGATGTGGAGGTACCACCGGGTCTACTAGCACTCATGAGTGCTGAAAATCCTAAGGAAAAAAATGATAAGGGCCAATATCATTTTGAGATGAACCAACCCATTCCGGCTTATTTAATGGCACTGGCAGTAGGTGATTTAGTATTTGAACCAGTTGGAAAAAGAACCGGAGTTTACGCCGAACCCAAAATGATTGATGAAGCGGCGTATGAATTTGCCGAAATGGAAGACATGCTAGTGGCTGCAGAAAAGCTCTATGGGCCTTACCGCTGGGAGCAATATGATTTAATTGTACTACCGCCAAGTTTTCCTTTTGGTGGCATGGAAAATCCACGATTAACATTTGTAACTCCTACAATTTTGGCGGGCGACCGATCTTTAACTTCCTTGGTAGCTCATGAACTCGCCCATTCATGGTCGGGTAATTTAGTAACTAATGCTAACTGGAATGATTTCTGGCTCAATGAAGGATTTACAGTTTATTTCGAAAGAAGAATAATGGAAGCGCTTTATGGCGATTCATATGCTGAAATGCTGAGCGAATTGGGCAAACAAGACCTTGAAAATACTATAGAAGAATTGACCTCAGAAGGTAATGGCAAAGACACCCATCTTAAATTAGATTTAGATGATCGAAACCCAGATGATGGACTTACTGATGTAGCATATGAAAAGGGATATTTATTTTTAAAATGGCTTGAAAATGAAGTTGGTCGTGAAAAATTTGATGCATTTCTTGAAGAGTATTTTAATACCAATGCCTTTCAAACCATGACTACTGAAGCATTTGTAGGTTATCTGCAGAGAAATTTGATAGAGCCTAACAGCTTATCTATCGATAAAGAAGATTTAGATGAGTGGATTTATGGTCCGGGATTACCCGAAAACACTCCAACATTTGATAGTAAAAGGTTTGCAGCAGTAGATTCCGCCTTAAAGGAATGGCAATCGGGTATTTCTCCACAAGATTTGGCCACCGCTAACTGGAGTTCACATGAATGGCTGCATTTCATTCGATCATTACCTGAAAACATTAATATTGATCAAATGCAACGATTAGACAATACATTTGGTCTAACCGATACAGGTAATTCTGAAATGCTAGTAGCATGGCTAGTTCATGCCATCAAAAATGATTATGAACCATCTTTTAAAAGATTAGAAGATTTTTTAATCAATACTGGACGCAGAAAGTTTCTTGTTCCTTTGTATGAAAACTTATCTCAAAGTGAAAAAAATCAGCAACTGGCCATGATAATTTACCAAAAAGCAAGAGACAACTATCATTTTGTAGCTACTAATACACTGGATAAAATGTTAGGCTATAAAGAGGAAACTAATTGAGCGTGAATAGTTTTTAGCTGTCGTGTATTATTTAGATCGTAATAATGCGGATTTTTTGCTTATTATTTTATGCAAATTGCAACTTTGGCCGTAAATTTGATGTGATTAATCAAGGTAAAAACTTAAAATAGTCTGCTTTTTTAAAGTAGATTTAATATAAATTGTGCACATATGAAAAATTGTTTAATTTGGATAGTTTCGCTATTCCTACTTTCGCCGGCATTATTAGCATCTTCTCACAAAACAAAAACCTCAGGCACTTCAATTGATTCTCTGGATCAAACTCAGCTCAATTGGTACAATTTAGATCCTCATACCAATGACGTGCCAGGAGCGGCAGTAGACAAGGCGTATCGTGACTTATTAAAATCAAAAAAGGCTAGTAAAGAAGTAATTGTAGCTGTAATAGATGGTGGTGTTGATATAAAACATGAAGATTTAAAAAATAATGTTTGGATCAATAAAGACGAAATTCCTGGTAATGCCATTGATGATGATAACAACGGTTATGTCGATGATATTTATGGTTGGAATTTTTTAGGCAATGCCAACGGAGAAAATGTATTATACGAGAATCTGGAATTTGTAAGAATAATAAGAGATTTAGCGCCACAATTTGAAGGAATATCATCTATTGATCAAGTATCAGAAAATCAAAAAGATGATTATCGCCTTTTAAAGCGCTGTGAAATTAAATTAGCAGAAGAACTAGAAAGCTATAAAACGGAGCAACGGGAAGTAGAAAAGTTTGTGCAGAACATTAAAGAACTTGAAAATGCATTGAAAGAATATACTGGCAAAGACAATTTAAACCCAGAAATAATTAGAAAAATTGAAACTACTGATCCCGCGATTGAAGAAGCTAAATTTTTTATGTCTTTACTTTACGACAGGGGCTATTCAGATACGTACCTGGATGAGATGCAGGAATATACTTCGGATTATCTGGAAAAACATCTGAATGTAGATTTCAAAGCCCGTCACATTGTTGATGACAAAGTGAATGATATAAGTGATACTCGGTATGGAAATAACGATGTAATAGGACCAGATGCTTTCCACGGATCATTTGTTGCAGGCATTATAGCAGCACAAAGAAATAATAAAATTGGAATAAACGGCATAGCCAACAAAGTGAAAATTATGACACTTAGAGCCGTTCCTAAAGGCGATGAGTATGATAAAGACATTGCCCTGGCCATCAGATATGCTGTTGATAATGGGGCGCACATTATTAATATGAGTTTTGGTAAAGAGTTCTCGCCTCAAAAGCACTGGGTAGATGATGCCATGCAATACGCGGCAGCCAATGATGTTTTGATTATTAAGGCTGCCGGTAACGATTCAAATAATGTGGATGAAATTATTCAATACCCTACTGATATTTTAAGAAACGGAGATAGACTACCTAACGTGATTACTGTGGGTGCTTTGGCCAGCCAGTTTGATTTAGATATGGTAGGAAACTTCTCTAATTTTGGACGCAAAAACGTAGACTTATTTGCTCCAGGTGTTGACTTGATTTCGCTATATCCAGAAGACAAATATGATTCCGGAAGCGGTACCAGCTTTGCAAGTCCTGTGGTAGCAGGTGTAGCTGCGCTTATTTGGTCATATTTTCCCGAATTATCATCCGATGAAGTAAAAGATATTATTTTAAAATCAGCAAATAATAATTACAGAGGAATGAAAGTATATAATCCGGAAAGTGGATTTGAAAGAAAAAAAGTGAAGTTTAAAAAACTTTCCGGTACCGGAGGGTTTGTAAATGCTTATGATGCAATTCAATTAGCCACTAAATTTTCTGAAAAAAATTAATGATAAAGTACAAAAAATATGACGTTCAATATTTTTTGTACTTTATTTATATGTTGCAACATATATTATTTTTCCTTCTATTAATTGCTGACAATCAATGAGTTATTTCTATTAATAACTCATTCAAACCAACTCCTACTTTATCTTTTTGGCTATAGTGTGACTCAAAATAAAGAAAATATCATATTTTTGTTTGCTTATGAGGTGTGCCAATTAGTTTAACGTAATTTGGCAAATGAATATATAAGAAATACCCATGCAACTCAGCCAGTTAATTGAGAAGTTTTCCAGAAAAGACATAACAGATTATGGAAATCCAAACAAGTATATTAAAGCAGTATTTATTATTGTTGGGTTATCTTTTGCCATTTTCGGTTTTGCAACCATTGGTAGTAAAGAGGACGATCAATGGCAGGTCATACTAAGTTTAGCAGAATTAACATACGGCCTGTTCATGATATTCTATGCATTTCGAATATTTCCTTTGCCCATGGTTTCTATGAGTGATAAATTCCTATATTACAGAACCAGCCCTTGGAGTTTAAATTATAAAACTAATTGGGAACGTATTCAAGAGGTAACTCTAGGGAAAAATTTTCTTAAAATCACTTTAATTACTAATGAGCCAAAATTCTTTTACATTCACTCTCGCTATGAGCAAATTCAAGAAGGAATGCGTCACCAACTAAAGAAACTAAAGGAAATCTATAATTTTGACTTAATTGAGCTGGACAAGGGGGAGAAACCGATCTATTAAAACAAGACCACCTATTATATCAAGAGAATTTAAGACATAATAAAACCGGCGTCGAGCCGGTTTTATCTTTCAAAAATTGTAATTATTATTTTATGAACATAAATAAGGCTGCAATAACTTAATTCCTTGCTTTGATCGTAGCTTGTTAATTGCCTTATGTTTAATTTGCCTTACCCTTTCACGCGTAAGACCCATATTTTCACCAATGTCCTCCAAAGACAAGGTAGATTCTCCATCGATTCCAAAGAATTTCTTAATTACCTCTTTTTCTCTTTCGGTTAGAATTCCGAGCAATCTATCTACATCTTTTTTAAGTGAAGTTCTGTTTTCAAGATCTTCATACATCTGGTTACCTTCTTCATTTTCTAGCACATCCAGTAAAGAACCAGTTTCACCTTCTGCAAAAGGTGCATCCAATGAAGATTGCTTTGAATAAGACTTTGTCGCACTTTTAAGTTCGTCGATACTAATGTTGAGATATTCCGCTAATTCTTCTTCTGTAGGCTCTCTTTCATAATGTTGACCAAGTATTGAAGAAGCCTGATTGATTTTTGATAAAGAACCAATTTTATTCAGAGGTAAGCGAATAAAACGAGAATGATCAGCTAATGCTTGCATGATTGATTGACGAATCCACCAAACCGCATAACTTATAAACTTAAATCCTTTTGTTTCATCAAATTTTTTAGCGGCTTTGATCAAGCCAAGATTTCCCTCGTTGATTAAATCATTTAGAGGTACTTTACTATGTTGATATTGTTTTGCTACGGAAACAACAAATCTTAAATTAGCTTTTACCAACTTTTCAAGAGCCTGATCATCTCCTGCTCTTATTCTTTGTGCTAATTCAACCTCTTCTTCCGGTGTAAGTAAATCTACTTTAGATACTTCGTTGAAATATTTCTCTAAAGTTTGGCTATCCCTGTTGGTGATAGACTGTGTGATCTTAAGTTGTCGCATCTATTAATTCCTATTTAAATTAGAAGTATATAATTAACCATAAATTCTTCTTCAGTACCCTACATTAAACATAATCCCTCTTGCATTTTGACCTTATTGAAATATATTATTCAATATTTTAGCTAGAATAGAGATGTTCTTAACATGCAAATTGGCAAGGCTGAATTGAACAATTTTAAGTTTAACGTTTGCATGATTGAACATATTATTGATAAGTTTCAATTTTTTTGGAATTTTAATTTTTTCACTTAACAACCTGCACTAAAAGGGAAATTAAAAGTGTTGCAATTACACATATTTTGAGCAATTATGCAAGAGAATTGCAATATTTTTTTTATTTTAAGCAAATTCTTACATACAAATATTTGCAGATTTTAATATTATATTGAATATCCAAATTTACGAATATTTTTCTTTTAATGCTACTCTTAAATTATCTCGTTTTTGCTGAAGCAATTTGCTTATTCCTACTTTATACTCTTGAGGATTCCTTAAACGCTTATTTTCAGCAGGTAACTGGCCCAATCTGGCTAATAGATAGTTATTTATAGCATTTACATTATTTTCTTCCCCTATCATTTCTCCTTGCTTCATTACTTGTCGCATCAACTCGTTTGAGCGATAAGATGTTACATTAGTACATTTTTCATTTTTATGTGGATGAAATATTTCCAGTGCTTCTTTTTCTTCTTGAAGCAAAATGCCATCAGCATAAAATTGGTTATTTTCATCCACATACCTTTGCACATTTTTAATTCCCGGAAGTATAACTTTTTCAATATTCTCCGAAAATTTCATTTTCAGCTTCCTATTGCTTAATGTTAATTTATAAACACCATCCAAAGCAGCATCATCTGCTCCGGTAATTAGTTTTGTACCTACGCCAAAAGCATCAATAGGTGCCTCCTGATTAAGTAGTGCCTCTATTACATATTCATCAAGTTGATTTGATGCTGCAATTTTTACATAATCTAATCCAGCATCATCTAACATTTTTCTGGCCTTCTTGCTCAAGTAAGCCAAGTCGCCACTATCCAGTCTTACCCCAAAGAGTTTCTGTCCTCGCTGCTCCATTTCCTTAGCTACTTTAATTGCATTAGGAATACCTGACTTGAGCGTATTGTAAGTATCTACCAGCAAAATACATCGATCCGGAAATGTTTCTGCAAATTTAGAGAAAGCTTCATATTCATTATCGAAACTTTGTACCCACGCGTGTGCCATTGTACCGGTAGCTTGCAAGTTAAACTGCTGAGCGCTAAAAAGGTTGGAAGTACTATCAACACCCCCTATTATAGCAGCTTTACTGGCATGAATGCCTGCTAATCCTTGTGCTCTGCGCAACCCAAAGTCAATAACTGTTCTGCCGTCGGCAACCTGGCTTATTCGCGACGCTTTTGTAGCGATAAGTGATTCAAAATTAAGTATATTCAAAACAAGGGTTTCTAATAATTGTGCTTCAATGATATTGGCTTCTACGCGAAGTACTGGTTGATTAGGAAAAACAATTTCGCCTTCCTGCATAGAATAAATATTGCCAGTAAATCGAAAATGCCTTAAATATTCTATAAACTCCTTTTTGAAACCATTTTCTGCAAGAAAATCAAGTGCATCCGGTTGAAAATAAAAATTTGCTATGCCATCTAATAAATCACTGAGCCCGGCATAAACAACATATCCGCCACTAAAAGGGACTTTTCGAAAAAAATAGTCAAAATTAGCAATAAATTCTTTCTGACCATGGAAAAAATAACCTTGAGCCATGGTAAGTTCATATTGATCAGTATACAAAGCTGTGTTTATAGGAAATGACATAAAAAAATAAGCTAGTAAAACATAAAAAAAATCAAAAATATCAATAAACAGGCTCATCACCAGAAGAAACTACCTCAAGTAGCTGTTTTATTTCTTCTACCTTATGCGGTTCACCCAACTTTTCAAAGGAAATAATCAAATTCCGAAGCATCCTTTTAATAATATCTACATGATTACAAGCCTCGTAGAAAATTTCTAGAGGTTTGATATGTAAATGAGAGATATAGTTATCAATATCTGCCCGGGAAAAAATCAGCCCCCGGTTAAAGGCATTGATATAAAACTGAACCTCTTTGGCCTTATAGGTGCAAATAAAAAGATTGGGTAAATTGACTCCATACACTGGCAGCTTTAGCTTTTGCGCTACCAGCATGTATATTACGCAAAGAGATATTGGATTACCTTTTTTACTTTCCAGCACCACGTTGATCATAGAATTGCCCGGTGCATGAAAATTTTTAGTATTGGCCCCAAACTTCAACTTATTAAAAATTACGCTATTGAGTATTTTTATTTGATCAAATGGATGTACTTCAGGTTTAAATTCTAACCAGGCTTCATAGTAAATTTGCTCCAACTCTTTTTTTATTTTAGAATACTCTAAATCAGGATATTGGTAGGTAGCCAAAAGCCATACACCTTCTAACAAATTTTCTCCACCACTTTCTTTCCAGGCAAATAATTTATCCTTTAGTACGTCATATTGCAAGGTGTGAATTAAATCTTCTAACCTTTTTTGCACATCAGGATTAAAATTATTTTCCCATTCCGTCTCCAGATAAGGGATTATATCATTACCCAAAGAAATAATTTTTTGCTCTACATGAGCAATTACCTCCTGATCAGGATCATCCAATAATGACAAAAGTGCCTTAAATTCCTTTTCCTCCATATATTTTCCACCAAAAAGGTTACTGCTTTATATAAGAAACTTTGACTTGAAAAGTTTAGTTATTTTGTGATTTGTTATTCCTCTTTTTTACCGAAAACAGAGAAATGGATATAGCGACCCGGCCTCTCTTTAAAGTCTATCATTAATTTATCCAGATTTTCGGCAGCCTGATTTAAATTGAGATAAAGTGAGTCGTCATTTACTAATTTACCTAAAGTGCCCTGGCCCTGATTGATTTTTTTCATAGATTGATTGAGACTAACCATGGTAGCGTCTAGCTTTTTTGCAGTTTGTGCAAGTTGCATATCATTAAGTGAGTCAGCAAATTGATTCATTTTTTTTACTACCGGAGGTAAGTCCTGAAGTAAAAAGGCAAGCTGCTTGGCTACTTCTGTATAATTTGTAATTAAACTATTAATTTCAGCCTGATTTTGCTGCATGGTTTGCTTTAGCAATAGTGAGCTTTGCTCAAGGTTTTGCATAGTACTGGTAATACTTTCATTGTTTTTTTGCAGCAACTGGTTTATTTGCTTGATGGTTACTCCCAGATCATTAACCAATGGACTTGCAGTTTCACTTACCGAAGCAATTAACCCTTGATCAAATTGAGACTTTAAGGTATCGCCATCGTCAAGCAGCGTGGTTGGATTTTTATCATTTAGAATTAATTCAACAATTTTACCGCCCAGCAATCCTTGATCGGTAAGCAGGGCTACGGTATTCGGATATAATTCTATATCGCTGTTGATGTCAAGTTCTACCAAGATCTTGTTGCCAGATCGGGGCAAAATTTTAACGCTAGCTACCCGCCCTACAGATAGTCCATTCAATATAACATCATTGGAAACATTGAGTCCATCTATTTCTTCATAAACAGCATAATACTGATTAGTTGCTGAAAAAAAGTCAATCCCCTTCAAAAAGTTGAAACCAAGGTATAAAATTGTGATGGAAACAACGGCTAAAAGCCCTATTTTAAACTCTTTTGATACTCTCACTTAAAAAAAATTTTCAGTTTGCAGATTCAATTTCTTCTTTATAATCTCTAATAGCCCTGAAAATACCAGATGCTATGTAAACCTGGCTTAAGGGATCTGTTAAATAATTTTCTTCTTTAGGATTTGACAAATATCCCACTTCTGTCAATACACTGGGCATCGTTGTTTTCCACAATACGATAAAACCAGCTCTTTTCACACCTCTACTATTTCTCTTTACCCTATTTTTAAATTGATCCTCTATATACTCTGCCAACTTCAAACTATTATAAACATATGCAGATTGATAAAGAGAAAACAAAATATAAGACTCCGGAGAATTAGGGTCAAAACCTTCATATTTCTCCTCGTAATTTTCCTCCATTAAAATTACCGAGTTTTCTTTTTTGGCAATTTCCAAATTCCTGTCTGAAGTATGTTCTCCCATCACATAAGTTTCTGTACCAAAAGCAGAATGATGCCCTTTTGGCTCGGAATTTGCATGAATGCTAATGAACAGATCGGCGTCATTTTTGTTGGCAATTTCTGCTCTTTTATTTAGCGGTACAAATGTATCGTCGTCTCGGGTGTAAATTACTTCAACATCTTTAAGATTTTCTTTAATGATTTCACCAAGCTTTAAAGCTATTGATAGCACAACATCTTTTTCAAAACAATTTTTACCTACAGTACCGGAATCTTTACCGCCATGGCCGGCATCTATTACAATCTTCTTTACTTGGTACGCACTTTTATTAACATTTGTTTCTTTAAAGGAGCCACATAATAAGAAAAGCGAAAACAGACTAATGAGTATAATATTTTTCACAATATTTCGCTTGTTTATAGTTAATAAAATAACTTTACGCAAAATTGTTAATTTTTCTTTAAAAACCGAAAAAACCGTGCATTATTATAAATTCTTGTTCGTATTTGTAGCGATGCTGCTGGCCACTACAGGATATGCACAAGAAAAAAGTTTAGATTCTTTAAATACTTTGCCCCCTGATACTACCCAGTCTCTAATCACTGATTCTATTAATGATGATGGTGCTTTACGAATAAATGTAAAAGATTCATTACAAAATAAAAAATTAGCTGCTCAAGACACTGTAGAAAGCGATATTGAAACAACTATTAATTATAATGCCGAAGATTCTATTTTAGTAGATAATAAATCCCGATCGCTAAAACTGTACGGCAATGCAATTGTCACCTACGGAGAAATAAAACTTGAAGCAGCCGAAATAATACTGGACTGGAACAGTAACACGGTAACCGCAAATGGTAGACTGGATACAGCTGGTAATTTAGTGGGGCAACCTGTTTTTACAGAAGGAAGCCAAGTATACGAAACCAAGCAAATGAGCTACAACTTTGATTCGAAAAAAGCAGTAATTTCAGGTGTTGTAACACAGCAAGGAGAAGCCTTTATGCACGCGGGTAAAATTAAAAAGGATCAAAATGACGTGGTGTATGGTAGTAATCTTAAATACACAACCTGTAATTTGCCCGACCCTCATTTTCATATCGCAGCCAAAAAGTTTAAAAAATTACCGGGGGGCGCTACGCTGGTAGGCCCTTTCGATTTATATGTAAATGATGTGCCTACACCACTGGGGTTTTTATTTGGCATGTTTCCCAATAAAAGAGAACGTGCCTCCGGAGTGGTAATACCTACCTACGGGGAAGAACGACGACGTGGCTTTTTCCTTCGTAATGGAGGTTATTATTTTGCCATAAGTGATTATTTGGATCTTACTGTATTGGGCGAAGTTTATTCCAAGGGTAGTTTTGGAGCAACCTTAGCTTCTACCTATAAAAAAAGATATGCTTACGATGGCCAGTTTGATTTAAGTTATAACTTTCAAAAACTAGGTAATGTAGGAGAGCTCGAACAAGAGTCGCGCGATATATGGTTAAAATGGGATCACCGGCCGGTGCAGCGAGGAAATAGCCGATTTTCTGCCTCTGTAAGCGCGGGTACTAGCAGCTTTAATGCCAATAACCCCACTAACGACTTTAACAGGAACATCAGGCAAGAATTTATGTCCACTGTTTCGTACAACAAAATTTTTAAAGGTACCCCTTTCTCCCTTGGTTTAGCCTCCAGGTTTAACCAAAATGTTGCTACCGGAGTAGCTACCCTTACTTTTCCTGATATTGCTTTGAATATGCAGCGAATTTATCCCTTTAAGAATCTTCCCGGCAAAAGTAGTTCCTGGTATAAGAAAATTTTCTTTGGACAAGATTTTCGCTATTCTCGCAAAATGAGTAACGTAGTTGTACAACGGGATCCTGAAACAGGAGATCCATTGCTGGGAGAAAACAACAGGGACAGCGTGCGCACCCTTAGTTTCTTCAATGATTTCGGCACCATTTGGCGCAATGCCGAAACTCAGCAATCGGAAGCCCAGCCGCTAAGCTTCGATTTTCCAGTTTCTACCAGCTTTAAAGTATTCAAATATTTTACGCTAAGCCCTACAATCAATTATTCTCAACGGTTTTATTTTAAAAAGCAGGAGTATTTTTATAATGACACCCTAAGAAGATTTACGGATAGTACCCGTAATGGCTTTTATAGTGCCTTTACTACCTCTACCAATTTGTTGCTGGCAACCAATATTTTTGGATTTTTTAATCCGCCAAGTAAAAGTATAGAGCGTATTAGGCATGTGATGACACCGGAAATCAGGTTTAATTATACCCCGGATCTCAGCCAATCTGTTTTTGGATTGTATGAAACTTATACCAACCCTGAAACTGACCAGATTGAATTTTTGCCACGATTCAGAGGGGCACCTTCCAGGGGTGCCAGAGGGTCATTGGGTTTTGCTATTAACAATAACATTGAAATGAAAATTCTTAATAAAGAGGATTCAACGGGTAAAAATCCTACCAGGAAAGTGCCCTTACTTGAAAACTTGTCCTTTAGCAGTGGCTATAACTTTCTGGCTGATTCTTTTCAATTAGAAAATATAAATATTGCTGCACGAACCAAGTTATTTAAAAACAAAATTGATATAAATTTAAGAGCAACCATTGATCCTTATATTTATATCTTGACCAGTCCAATAACTGAAAACTCCAGGGGAGACCAGGTGGTAAGGCAACGTCGCGTTAGCCGGTTGGCATGGACCAATGGTAATGGCCTTGGGCAAATAACAAGCGCCAACCTGGCGATTAATGCCAACCTGAACCCGGCAGTGCGAGAAAAGCAAGCTGAAGTAGATCGCGGAGGGCTGAATAGTAATGAACAAGCTATGTTGGATGAAATCGAAAATAACCCAGACTTGTACGTCGATTTTAATATTCCCTGGAATTTCAGAGTTAATTATAGCTTAAATTATAGGCGTCAAGGATTTCAGGAAAGTGATATTACCCAGTCAATTCGTTTTGATGGAGACGTGAGCCTAACCGAAAAATGGAAAATTACTGTAAGTTCCGGTTACGATTTAAAGCTTCAGGAATTTGTGCAAACTAATATTAATATTCACCGAGATCTTCACTGCTTTGAGATGCGCTTCACCTGGATACCCATCGGTCGATTTCAATCCTATAGCCTTACAATAAATGCAAAATCTTCTTTATTACAGGATTTGAAGCTGAACCGGCAGAAAAGCTGGAGGGACAGATGACCAGGGGATTGGGGATTTGAAGGATAATCATTATCAATTCACCTGTGAAACAGTTGAATGGACAAAAAACAAGGAACGAAGCTTGTATGTTGATGTCCTTTTAGTTCACCGATTCCGCGATTCACCGGTTCACCAATTCACTAGTCCTATGCCTCCTTAATCAAACGCTGCAAATATGCTTGTGCATCTTCATCTCCTTCTGCAGGTGCCCAGGAAGCAAATTTTTTATCATCACTAACCATGTAAGGCCCATCTTTCACTTCATATACTATGGTTCCCGATTCCAGAGAGATTATAGTATGGTATTCTCCGGCAGGAATTTCTACCCCCAGGTTTTCCTCACCTGGTGCAATGATGGTTTTTTCGGTTACTGTTCCCTGCTCATCAAAAATCACCACCATGGCTTTACCCCGCAAAATGACAAATGCTTCTCGCTTGTCCGGATTTTTATGCACATGAGGCTGTACATAAGTTTCCGGTTCGAGGGCATTGAGCATACGGTGCAAAGTGTCTTCAGCTGCTTGATGAAAATTATAATTTTTACGCAATCGTGGCGCCTCTCTTGCTTGCTGGCTTACTTCATTTATTAAATCTTGGTCAATTTTCTTCATTTAACCTGAATTTTCCACTTTTTCTTCCATAAGGATATGAACTTCTGCATATTTACTAATCAAATAATTCCTATTGCTATTAATTTCTCGGCAAACCACCCTGGTTCTTTTTAAGCCTTTCTTTTCAAAAATTCTTTTTTTGAAAATGAACTGCTGTCCAAAATGCAAATCAGCTAATAACTTGGCATCAGAAGGGGGATCATATTTGCGCATGATAAGCGTAAGACGATTATCACTACAAGATGATGCTTTGGGGTTTTTCATATGATGCTGCAGGACTGCCAATAGTGGAGGTGGAAATATACCCTCATGCATTACTGGTAACATCAGCTGCTGAAAAGTTTGTTTCCATTCCTGCCCATGCGGGGCTATATTTTTTGAAAAATTTTTAAAGGCTACCAGATGAGCAACTTCATGAATATAAGTAAGTAGAAAATTATACTGATTTAAATTATGATTGATGGTTATACTATGCTTTTTATCTCGAGGATGATATCGATAATCCCCTAGTTTAGATGCACGAGCTTTATTTATCTTCAATAAAAAAGCATGCTGCTGCCAAAGGTGATAACAATAATCTATTGCTGCTGAGGGTAAGTAATTTTGCAGAGTGGCAAAAAATTGTTCTTTAACCATTTGTAAAAATAAGAAGAGCTTTAAATAAATTAAAGCTCTTCTTTGGAATTTTTAAAAAAGGAAGCCATTACATGGCAGTAGTATCAGTCTCAACAGAATCAACTTCAACTTCTTCCTCTTCCATCATTTCTTCTGATGGCTCCTCTACTTCTTCTAAAGGCTCGTCAGTAGACTCTTCTTCAGTAGAAGTTTTAGATTCACAACTTCCAAATGCAAATAATAATGCACCAATAACAATAAAACTATAAAACTTTTTCATGATGAGAAATTTTTAATTAAGCATCAAATTTAATACAAACTATATCAATAAATCAAGTATTTTTTTATTTTTTTCTAAAAACGACCTTTACAGGTACTCCATCAAAGCCAAAGTTTAGTCTTAGTTTATTTTCTAAGTACTTTTCGTAAGAAGATTTTATATACTGTGGCAAATTACAAAAGAATGCGAAAGTAGGCGTTGTAGTAGGTAATTGAGTAATATATTTTATTTTAATGTGTTTTCCTTTTACCGCGGGAGGAGGATATCTTTCAATTTCTGGCAGTAGTTTTTCGTTAAGTTTTGATGTGGTTATTTTTCGCTGCCTTTGGTTGTATATCTCCATTGATTTTTCCAATACCTGATTAATTCTCTTTTTATTAATTACAGAAGTGAAAATAATTGGAATAAAAGTAAATGGTGATATTTTGTGTAGCAATTCTTCTTTGTAGCTGTCGTGTGTTTTATTATCTTTTTCTACTAAGTCCCATTTATTTACCATCAACAATACGCCTTTCCGATATTTAGTAGCTAATGAAAGTAAATTCATATCCTGAGATTCTACGCCTGTTTGAGCATCAATCATTATTATGCATACGTCACTGTTCTGCAAAGCATCTATAGATCGCATTACAGAATAGAATTCAATTTTATCTTTTACCCTGCTTTTTCGCCTAATGCCGGCAGTATCGGTTAAAATTAAATTCTTACCGTACATTTTATAATGAGTATCAATTGAATCACGGGTAGTACCGGCAACATCAGTGACGATATGGCGATTCTCCCCTGTTAGTACATTTAGAAAAGAGGACTTACCCACGTTAGGACGGCCTAATATAGCTATTCGAGGTATACCTTCATAAGGATCTTCTTCTTGCTCGTTTTCAAATAATTCAACCACCTCATCCAGCAACTCACCTGTACCAGAACCATTGGCTGCCGAAATAGAAAATAATTTATCAAACCCGAGGCTATAAAACTCTGCACTGTTCAAAGACTTTTCGAAACTATCCGATTTATTGGCCACCATTATAACCGGCTTGTTTACATTACGCAATATCTGCGCGAATTCTTCATCAAGCGGATTAAGACCTGTAATTACATCTACCATAAATAGCACCACCGAGGCTTCACTAATCGCCATTGAAACTTGCTTGCGAATAGCTCCTTCAAATACATCCTCAGATCCAACTACATAGCCTCCTGTATCAATTACGGTAAAGTAATGGCCACTCCACTCCCCATAGCCATAATGCCTATCGCGAGTAACACCACTCATGTCGTCCATGATAGCCTGTCGAGATTCTATTAATCTATTAAATAAGGTGGATTTACCTACATTAGGCCTTCCCACGATTGCTATTATATTTCCCATTGTTATTTTTTCGTAAAAAAATTGGCTTACCCGTTAAGAGCGGTTGTAACCAAACTTGGATAATTTAGATTCTTTTTTTCGCCAGTCTGGTTCAACTTTCACATACGTTTCCAGAAAGATTTGTTTCCCAAAAAACGCTTCCAGGTCTGCCCTGGCTTCCATCCCAACTTTTTTTAATGCTTGACCACCTTTGCCTATAATGATTCCTTTTTGGCTTTTTCTTTCTACAAATATTTCGGCACTCATCCTGATAATTTTTTCATCCTCTTTGAAGTAAACTACAGCTACCTCGGTACTGTAAGGTACTTCCTGTTCAAAATTCAGAAATATTTTTTCCCTTATAATTTCTTCTGCAAAAAAACGCTCAGGCTTATCACTCAGTTCGTCTTTAGGAAAATAAGCCGGATGCACCGGAATATGAGACATTATTTGTTGAAAGAGGGTATCAATATTTTGTTGATTAAGTGCTGAAACCGGAACTACTTCTGAATGCTGTAATAAGTTTTCATAGCTTTTGATTTTCTCGGGCAACTCAGCTTTTTTTACCAAATCTATTTTGTTCAATACCAAAATTATTGGCTTCTGTGATTGACTTAAATTTAAAAAAATCTGCTTGTAAACATCATTTTTTTCAGGATCAGGAACTTTTTCAGTAATATCCAACATAAATAATATTACATCCGCATCTTCAATTGCATTAGAAACAAAACGCATCATTGATTTTTGCAATTCGTATTTCGGTTTTATAATGCCGGGAGTATCTGAATAAACAATCTGAAAATTCGGGCTATTGATAATACCCATAATGCGATGACGTGTGGTTTGGGCCTTAGAAGTAATGATAGACAGCTTTTCTCCTACCAGCGCGTTCATCAGGGTAGACTTGCCTACATTGGGTCTTCCTAAAATATTTACAAATCCCGCCTTATGGTTATTATCTGACATAAAATATTTTTATTAATTTTTGCAAAGATACTTGATTTTGATCAATTAATATTCTACTTTTGTACCTCGATTTGAGAAGGGGAACTGAAATTTGTTTTTAAAGTTTCCTGACAAAAACATCGCGGGGTGGAGCAGTTGGTAGCTCGACGGGCTCATAACCCGTAGGTCACAGGTTCGAGTCCTGTCCCCGCTACTGGAAAAAAGCCTCGCTGCAAAGCAGAG
>CAZQEZ010000011.1:0-50631 GCA_964592475.1 uncultured Roseivirgaceae bacterium | reverse complement strand
ACCACTTTTAGTGACCTTCTGCCTACGCTTTTTTGGGGTTGTTTTTACTTCCCGGTGATTCACTATTGCGCCCTTTCAGGGCTTTAATATTCCGTTTTATTAACCAAGGGCTACTACGTTGATTAATGACTGCGCTCCTTTGGAGTTTATATACCATTCATAAAACAGTTTTTTGTTAGGTTGATGGCTATGGGGCCAGGGGGTGAGACAGAAAAGAGCTTTAAACTGCTCATCATTTAATTAATTATGTAGATAAAGATTGTGAAAATAATACAATAACAAACAATAAGTTGAAATTCAACTATCCACATAGTTTCACATAGAACCTAAAATTCTGGTTCGAAACGTCATTTAATTATAAATCAACTTTCAAGATTTACTGAAGGTGGCACCATGATCACTTTTTCTTTTTCTACCCTTACTTTACCAGGTGCCATACCTTTGCTTTTAAATACATACTTTTTAGGTGTGTACAAAACAGGGCAAAGCGTGTCATTTTTCCTTTTTGAATAATAAGCAGCTAATCCGGCAGCTTTTTCTATTACATTAGCAGGAAAATTAGAACCTGATTTATGCTTGATAATTACGTGTGATCCAGATACGTCTTTAGCATGTAACCATAAATCGTCTTTTTTCGCGTAGCCGGTGGTTAGCTCATCATTGTTTTTGGCATTTTTTCCTACCAATATATCATATCCATAAATGGTAAATTGGCGGAATGGCAACTCTTCGGCTGTATTAGCTTTAGTTTTTTGTAAATCGTACGCTTTAATATATTGCCTCAATTCCTTCAAATTATCTACTTCAATAATATATTTGAGGTGCCGATTGATTGTTGCTAAATTTGCACTTTTAGCACTGATGTTTTTTTCTAAGTTATCTGTTTCTAATTTTTGATTTTTTGATTTTCTGTAGAGTGTTTCAGCATTTTTTTGAGGAGTCTGGTCTTTTTTTAATTTAATATTTACCATCTGGTCGTTATAAAAATCGTACAGCTCTACTTCAGTAGCCTTGGGTGGGATAGCGTGCAGGTTGGCCATAATGATATTGGCCAGCTCTTCACTACGGCTATTTTGCTGAATGTGATCAAGTTGTCTTTGGGCTTTGACTACGTAATTACCCACCTGCTTGCGCTGATTTTGTAGTTGCGATACCATGGCTTGCTTCTCCTTTTGCAGGTAATACTCCCGGGTGTATTGATTATAAAAATAATTGATAGCAGGTATTGGTTCTTGAAATATTTGGGAAGGCTTATCGGGCTTAAGCATGCTCAAAAGAGGCTTTTGCTGTTGATCATTGAGTACATAATACGGTGGTGTAGACAGTTGTGCCGTAAGTTGTTGAAGAAACTCCCATTGCTTTTCGGGGCTGAGTAAATAATAACCTGACTCTTCCAGGTAATTTTTTATTTCTTTGTCAAAAGTTGGAAATAGCTTTTGAAATTGATAATCATGTGCTGCAAAGTTTTCCCATGTTTGGGCAATGGGCCGTTTTAATTGTAATGGAATTATTTGTGCATCTTTTTGTAGGTTATTTTTAAATAATAATACTACTTCTTCATTTTTACACAGCAAAATATTGGCCCGATTTCCATGTAATTTAAACAGTAAGCCATATTTATTTTCAAAATGGATCATGAAACTTCGCTCGTTTTCATATTGCTCCACATCTACTACGGGTTGGCCAATTAATTCGGCAAAAAGATCTACTGAGTTTTTTTTACTGCGATGAAATTCTGCGGTAAAGGACAAACAACTAAAATCAGCATTGAGGGTGGCCCGGATGTAATGTGATTGTTGCCGAATAGCAAACCCTAACACTAATTCATTTTTATTTTGACTGAAACATTCCAGCAACTCTAAAGAAATTAAGGTTTGCTGTAGTTGCGCGGTAAGCTGTTTTAGGAAATAAAAATTATTGTGCATGGCCATGAATTGTCCTCAACGGGTTTACCTATATATCGGTTATCACTTTAATTTTAAGGCATAGCCTCAATGTTGCAATACCTTTTTTTTAAAAACTTCATAAATTATAAATGACAACAAAATTAAGTATTCTGCCATTACCACCCATAGGTTTTCCTGATAACCGCTTGGTTGATAATTTACATAAGTGAAAAAGATAAGAGAAGACCACAAATAAGCAAAGCGATAATGTGTAAAAACACTGATAGCCAGCAAAGGGGTGACATACCAGGGATGCACCGTGGTGGCCAGCAGCAAATAACCAAGCCAAACCCAAATTATAGCATGCCAAAGAGAGAGATTGCGCCTATGCTGCCACCAGCTCATGAACGCAATAAAAATAACCACAAATAAGGCAAGATACCTGCCTGCCGTTTGTATTATGTTGTAGCCTTTACACCAGTATCCTATTTCTCTGATAATATAATATAAGCTGGCGTTGAATTCAAATTTTTGAAAATACAAGCTAAGGCTGGATTGTATCCCTTGTAAAAAAGCATAATCTAAAAGAAAGCTGAAAAGTAAAAACAATGAAATTGCAGCGGCAAAATAAAAAAGTAACAATTTTCGCCAGGAAAGCCTGCCCAGCCACAAGGGCAGCAGCATTAGTGGCAGCAACTTGGTAGCAATGGAAAAGGCCATCATTACACCACCGGTAAAAGCATTTTTGCGCTGCCACGAATAAACCGCTAAAAGCAGGAAAAATATCATGATAGCTTCAAAATGCAGATTGCCGGTAAGTTCGATTATAACCAGGGGGTTAAAGGCATATAGAATGACTGATTGTGGGGGCAATTTTTTAATTTTGACCATTCGAGACAATAAAAACACGTTACCTATTTCTGCCAGTATGATAAAAATTCGCATAATAATCACGCTACCAATTATTGAGTTGGGCGAAAGTTTAGCAGCAATATAAAATATTGCCTGGTTGATCGGCGGATATATTGTGAAATATCGAGGGGAATTTAGCTTATCAAATATTTCAGTGTTTAATCCCAAGTTGTGAAGTAAACCCTGCTGGTATAGTTGCTGTGGTGTAAATGCAAACGGGTTTGTTCCGTTGGCTAGCAACCTGCCATCCCAGATAAACCGGTAAAAATCATCGGAAAGTTGAGGTAAAGCAGGCAGCCATAGGAGTCGTAGTAATATGGATAAGAGCAATAGGCCACCCACTATTTCTTTCGGCGAGTTTTTATAAATCCACAAATAGGAAACAAAAAGAAAACCATAGCAAACAAATAGCGGCAGACCGGCAGATCGAGGGATATAATAGGCTAGCAAAAAGTAAATGATGCTACCGGATAGGAAGAAAAACCAATGTAACCAGCTAAATTTATTGAAGCCTGCCTTTTTTATCATCCAGCCAGTTTTTAAAAGTAAAAAATAAAATGCCACCAAAACCAGTGGTCAAAAGCAAATGAAAAAAAAGCAGCCCATAGTCTTGTAGATAGATACCCAGGGCAATACCAGAAGCAAAATACAACATGAGAAAAAACTCTACTAAAAGTCGCCAATCAAATTTGTATTTGATATAAATATTAGTGCCTAATTTGTCTAGCGAGTTTTTGATATTAAATTTTGGTGTTCGCTTAAAGGGCGTGCGCTTACCCGCCAGTCCTTCTACCACGGCTATGGTATTGTGAAAACTCATGCCCATGCTAAAGGCTAAAAAAGCCGGATAATATTTTACATATTGACCAAAACTTTTGCCGGGGTAAAAGCTTTTGGTGGATATCCAGTAAAAATAGGAAATCGCCAAAAATCCTATAAGAAAGATTGAAGCTACATCAAATACAATGGCTAAATGCGGTTGAGTTTCTTTTACCAAAAGCATGGGTATGCTGGCAATAGCTGCAATAAAAATAAATAAAAAAACGGAGCTGTTAAATAAATGAAAAACAGAATGAAGTTTATTGGTAAATGGCAATTTTGAACGCAAGATATTTCCCAGGTTTTTTCGCACATTTTCAGCGGCGCCTTTATTCCAGCGGTATTGCTGCGATTTTACCGCTGAAACCAAAACCGGCAGTTCTGCCGGAGCCAATATTTCCTCCATATACTTGAATTTCCAGCCCTTTAGTTGCGCCCGGTAGCTGAGGTCCAGGTCTTCGCTTAGGGTATCAGCTGTCCATCCACCCGCGTCATCAATGCAGCTGCGTCTCCATACACCAGCAGTTCCATTAAAATTGATAAAACTGCCAGCTTTATTTCTGCCTGTTTGCTCTATGCTAAAATGTGCATTTAAGCCAAAAGCTTGCAGCTGGGTAAGTAGCGAATAATCCTGGTTTATGTGCCCCCATCTTGCTTGCACCATTCCTGTTTCCGGTTGGTCAAATACCGGTACCGTTTTTATTAAAAAATCACTGGTAGGTAGAAAGTCTGCATCAAATATGCATATAAGCTCGCCTGACGCTACCTCTAAACCATACTGTAACGCGCCAGCTTTGTAGCCGGTTCTTCGCTCACGCCTTAACAGGGTGTAACGATGATGTTTAAGTGCTTTTATTTTTTGCTCGAGTATCCTGGTGGTTTCGTCAGTACTGTCATCTAAAATTTGAACTTCAAGTTTTCCCGCTGGGTAGTCAATGGCTTCCACAGCTTCCAGCAGTCGCTCTACCACGTATTTTTCATTATAAAGAGGCAACTGTAAAGTCACTGTTGGCCATTCCTTAGGCTCGGTATAAGTCTCTGCGGTAACCTTTCGCGTACGTAAATAAATAACAGTAAGATGCAGCTGCACCAGACTGAATAAAAATACCAGCAGCATACAAATACAATAAATGATGACAATTACAAGAGCCATACTTACAAATATTTAAATATCGTGTATAAAATTTTATAACCAGCCATAAAAGTTCCTTTAATAGTACCCGAAACTTTTGATACGCCAATTCTTTTTCTATATTGCACCGGCACCTCGGTACATTTCAATTGGAGGCGGGCTGCTTTCAGTTGCATTTCTACCGTCCATCCATAGTTAGTATCTTCCATGCCCACTTGCAATAACTTATCATATTTTATGGCTCTGAATGGCCCCAAATCGGTAAATTTGATTCCGTAAAAGAGATAAAGAAGGTTGGTGGCCAGCCAGTTACCAAATATTTGAGGTAGGGTCATACTACCTTTTTCTCGCTTTCCTAAAGCACGAGAACCAATTACCATATCGTAATCTTGATCTATGATAGGAGCAACTACTTCGGGAAGCTGTTCGGGATGATCGGAATAATCTGCATCTAAGAATACCACAATATTTGTGATTGTATTTAATTCTTGTAAGTAAGAAATTCCTTTTAAGCAGGCACTGCCATATCCTTTTCGAGGTTCCTCTAAAACAGTTGCCCCTGCTTTTCTAGCCCGGTTGGCAGTATCATCAGTTGAAGCGTTATTTACCACGATTATTTCTGATACATTATCAGGAATAGCTTTTACTACCTTGCTGATAGCATCCTGTTCGTTTTGAGCTGGTATAATTACTTTTATATTTACTTCCATAAATTATGTGCGAAGTTAAGCTAAGCCGAGCAATCTCATTTGTCAAGAAGATGACAAAGTAAATATACTGGAAAGCATTCATCTTCGTTTCGAAACCTGAAAATATTTATCGGTTTCCAGTGGCAATGCTATCATTTTAATATTAAAATGATTAACTATTTAGTCAACTTCTTAAAAATAATCTAATAATCATTTCTTAATTTAAAAAAAATATCGAATTTTGGCGCCCTGTTAATAATTCTATAATATTAATATTTGGCATAAATTACCTGTTATAATTGAGAAATTATTATTGTGGTTTCCACTGAAAGAGATTTGTTTTCTGCCAAATTACTAAAATTAACTTTAAAACAATTGAACAAAATGAGATTAAAAATTATGATGATTGGCCTGGCCTTGGTGGTAAGTGAACAAGTGATGGCCAGTGGCTACCAGGTGTTGCTGCAAGGCAACCGGCAAACAGCCATGGGTAATGTAGGAGTTAGCTTATCACCTGACGCTTACAGCTTGTTCTTCAATCCTGGTGCTCTTGGTATGATGAATGGTAACCAAATAAGCGTGGGTTTCAATCCCATTTTTTCTAACAATGTATTTTACAATTCAGAAGTGCCTTTCAGTACTTATACTGCCCGTACAGACAACCCGATGGGTACCCCATTTCATTTTTATGGAGTTTGGGGGCCTGAAGATTCCGGCTTAAAGTTTGGACTCGGTATTTACACCCCTTATGGAAGCGGTGTGCGCTGGGGCGATGACTGGCTTGGAGAAAACCAACTACGGGAAATAAGTTTACAAGCCATTTTTTTCCAGCCTACCATAAGTTACAAATTAGCTGATTGGATTAGTGTAGGGGGTGGATTTGTAGTGGCTGCTGGCGGAGTTAACTTGCAGCGAAGCCTTCCTTTAGATGGATCAGATGTAGATCCTATGGTAGAATTAGACGGTGGAGCATCAGGGATTGGTTACAACCTGGGTATTATGCTGAAAGCCGGGGAAAAGTGGAATTTCGGTATTAATTATCGTTCTCGAGTGGATATGGAAGTAGAAGACGGCGACGCGATCTTTACCGTACCTACTGCTGCTTCGGCGCTTTTTCCTGCCGGCAATACCTTTGATGCTACTTTGCCTTTGCCTTCCAATTTTACTGCAGGGGCCACTTTCCAGGCTTCAGAAAAATTACAAATCTCAGCAGAAGCTAATTTTGTTGGCTGGAGTGCTTACGATACCCTGGGTTTTGATTTTGAAAATAATACAGCCGCTCTGCAGGATTCAAAATCACCTAGAAACTATGAGAATTCCTGGGTGTTTAAGCTTGGTGGAGAGTATAAAATAAGTGACAAAATAGCCTTGCGTGCCGGTGGCTACTACGATCAAACACCAGTACAAGATGGTTATATGACTCCTGAAACCCCCGACTCTAATCGGTTAGGTTTAACCGCGGGTGTAGGCTTTAACCTGAGCGAATCCTTCAGTATTGATGTTTCATTTCTTTACATCGATGGCATGGAAAGAACTCAGACCCTGGGTGATGCTGTTGACGCAGGTACTTACGATCCAAGTACCGGAACTGCTGATGTAGTACTTGGCACCTATGAATTGAATGCCCTTATTCCGGGTATTTCACTCAATTACAAATTTTAAAATGAAGTAAAATTGATATGAAGATTTTAAATAAAATATTTCTGTTGGTGATTTTGGCCGCGAGTATAAGTTGCGAGCCAGAAATTGAAGATGTGGTACAGCCAATACCAGGTGAAGCTGATTTCAGTACTTATGTTGCCCTGGGCAATTCGCTTACTGCCGGTTATGCAGATGATGCGCTTTACCGGGAAGGACAATTAAACTCATATCCCGCGATTCTTGCTGAGCAATTTATGGCAGTAGGAGGAGGTGAATTTGTGCAGCCATTAGTACCTGAAGGCAATGGAATTAGTGGCTCCGCTACTGGTAAATTGGAACTTGCAATAATAAATGGTAGTCTTTTTCCAGTGCCTACAACGCCAGATCTGGCAGCATTAGGTGCGCCTACCGTACAAGGCCCTTACAACAATTTGGGTGTTCCAGGGGCAAAATCGTTTCACCTGGTTACTCCGGGATATGGTTCACCTCAGGGCAACCCGTTTTTTGCCCGCTTTGCCAGTGGCGCTTCTACCACCATAGTTGCAGATGCAGGCGCTTTAAGTCCAACTTTCTTCACCCTTTGGATTGGTAACAACGATATACTAGGTTATGCATTAGATGGAGGTGCCGGTAGTGAAGGAGATAGCATAACAGGAACTGCTACATTTGAGCAGTCTATTAATGGGATATTGGCTAGCTTAGGTGCTGGTAATGCCAATTTAGCGGGTGCTATTGCTAATATTCCTGATGTTACAGCTATTCCTTATTTTAATACGGTACCTTTCAACGCTTTTGTTTTAGACGAGACCAATGCTAATCTGGCCAATGCTAGTTTACAACAACAAATCGAACCGGTGGTAACTGCTCAGGTGATAATTACTGTGGCATCTGCTACAGGAGTAGCTACCGAAGCTGTATACACGCAAACTTTTGAAGCGGCCAAAGCGCAAGGAGCAGATGATGCTACCGCGGCTTCTACTGCCCAGACATTTGTTGAAAGTCCGGAAGGCATGACAGCTATTGCAGCACTGAGGGACCAAATAATAGCTAATTTAGGTAATGATAACATTTCTGATGCTACACTTCAGATGCTTGTAGCAACTACCAATACTTTAATTTCAACTCCCGCCGCAAGGCCTGCTGAGTTGCAACAGCAAATCGATTTTCTCATTGCTAATCCTGAGGCACGACCAGCAGATTTAAAAGCTGCCATTGATGGGCAAATTCAAGGCTTGAAAGATGCGGGATTTTATCCAACATTGCAGGTAGGCCCGAATGGCTTTATTATCCAGGATGAAAATTCACCCACGGGTATTCGTTTGGCTACAGCCAACGATAAAATTTTATTGTCCGTGGCATCGCTTACAGAAGCACAAGTGGCTTCGGGTCCCTTAGCTGACTCTTTGGTACTTACGGTAGATGAAATAGCAGCCATCCGACAGGCTCAATCATCTTACAATACTATTTTAGCTAACGCGGCTACCGCTGGTAATTATGCCTTAGTAGATATGGATGCGCTATTCAATGAACTGGTCAATGATGGTCTTTTTTATAACGGCGAACTGTATACTGACACCTTTGTACAAGGAAATGCTTTCAGCTTGGATGGAATTCACCTGACCCCGGCGGGAAATGCAATCGTAGCCAATGAATTTATTGATGCCATTCATAAGCAATATGGTAGCCTCATTTCTCCGGTTAATGTAATTGACTTTCGGGGTAATCCTTTGCCATAAAGTATAAGCATTTGTTTTCAATGAAAAGCCACTTGTCCAAAATTATTGGGCAAGTGGCTTTTATTTTTATAAAAACTAAAGTTAAGATTTCGGCTATTTCACCACCCCTTTACTCCGGCTTCACCCCGGGTTATACTATTGTGCCCTGAAAGGGCTTTAATATTCCGTTTTATTAACCAAGGGCTACTGCTTTTGATTAATGACTGTGCTCCTTAGGATTTTGGAGTTTATATACCATGTATTTACTAATAAGGATATTCCACAATAAACCATATAGAACCCTTTATACCCATTGTATATTTTGTCTCGTTCGATAAATTTTAATTAATTACCGGATAAGCACATGATTTCAATTATTGATTTCCCCTATTATTTTCTAACAACTTTTATGGAAATACATACATTTTTGCAGTTCCCGATACCGCCTCATCATTGTATATACCGGTGTAGGTTCCATTCCAGTAGTTATTCTTTTTTGCGAGTTTAATTTCATACCGACCATAACCCCCAGGTATGGTTGTTCCTTTCCATTTCCAGGTTAAATAGTCAATATTAAGATTGATGGTTGCTTCTTCTCCTGTTATTTGTTCGTCGGTTATATCCCCAATTGCCTGCCAGCCATGCACAGGTTCCTTCCAATGGTTATTTTCTTTTAAAAGTTCAAACACCTGTTCTTTCCCGTTATTGATATTTTCAAGGATGAGAGATGCATATCTTTCACGGGTGGTATCATGGGGCTGATGCTTAAGGCTGTGGACATCAGCCAGATCGGGATTGATATTTTTAAGCTCGGGAGGATGTATGTCCGTTTGGTCTTGATAATCAACAAGTCCATCCGTAAATTTCTCTTCTGTCGATGCAGGTTGTACCCATCGGTACCAGGTGTAACCAAGCATTGCAGGGTGTCGGGCAGCCCTTTTCAATACAATTTCACCCCGTGTAAACATTCGGTTTTTCAAAGAAAGTCCATCTTCAGGTTCACCTGGCAACGGTACTTTTTTAAATAAATCGGTATTCCAGCTAAACTCACCGATTAATACAGGAAGGCCAGTTGCTTCGTACAGGTAGTCGATGCGTTCGTACATTACCGGTCGGTAATTGTTTTGCGATATCACATCCACCCAGGGTTTCATTGCAGTGAGGATAAACTCTTCCGGGGGTGACCCAAACCGGCAGCCCAAAATCAAATGGTTGGGATCGTACCTCTTAATTGCTTCATTAACAATTTGAAAATAGGTAGACGCGTATAATGCTGAAAATGCTTTGGCGTCCTCAGAATATGCCGGGCTTTGGATCATTACCTGGTTTTTGTTCAGTAGGGCGATGTCATTTTGTTTATTTATGGGTACTTCCCATGCCAGTGCAAGTTCATTTAGGTTCGAATATCGGTTAAATATAAATTCCCAGGCTTTTTTATGAGCTGCTTTGCTTGAATCCAGTCCCAATGTTTCACGTAAAAGCGAAAATCCAAATCTACCGGCATTTTTGAAGCCCGGGTCAAGGCCAAAATCACCGGCACGACCAAATCCAATTTCATTGTCTGTAAAATAGCCAACCAGATCCTTGCTGTTTCGTTTTGGCGCGCACAGGGCACGGGCTTTTTTATCGATAGCCACTTTCCAGCTTTCGCTAAAAATATCCGGAACGGATTTTCCAGAGCCGGACATTTCGATGTATGGACCTTCTTTGAAAAATTCGAGTATTTCAGTATATGGCATACCTTTATCAAAAAGTTCTTCGGTAGCCCATGCCCCCAACGCGTTAAACCCCCATGACCGTAGTTTTTCAAATGTCTCAAGCGCAAAGGTGTCAGTACTTTCCTGGTAGTTGTATTTTTTATCAATGGTAACAGCGTAAGGTCCTGGTTTGGCTCTTCTGCCACCGGCGGTTCCGGCACGATTTACTGCGCATACCCCCTTGTAGAAAAAAGGTTGGCCTTCAGGATCGATGAACCACCATTGGCCTTCGGTTGACTGCCCAATCCTGAAAAAACCAGGAGCGCCTTTCGTCGAAGTTTTTATGAAATCTACCGGTATAGTCTCATTGGAAACGGGTTGATCGCATTTACTAAATAATAGTATAGAAAAAGACGCCAGGATAAATAAAAAAGGTTTCATATGAATTGATTTAAGATATTAATTTGTTTTGATATTAATGGTTTGATTTTTTTCGTGCCTGTGCGGTCAGGGGCTTTCTTTCAGCTTTATCCTTCCCTTTCAGTTGACATTGCCTCCTTTTCCCGCTCCTGCAAATACAAGCTATCAAATTCCGGATTAGCCGAGGCAGGAACTTCTGCTTCCATTGACTCAATCCAATTTTCCATCGCCTGTTTCAGTTCTTTTACCTTCTCCGGATTCGCCACTGCCAGGTTGTTCCTTTCACCTACATCTTCGGCCAGGTTGTATAGCTCCATGCCTTTATCTTCATAATAATAATGCAGCTTCCAGTCCCCTCGGCGAATCACTGAGCCTGGCCGGGTACGGAACAACGGATCGCGTCCATCATCATCTTTGGGGTTGTACGCTTGCAGGTAAATGGGAAAATGCCAAACCAGGTCACGGTCTTGAATAGATTCACTAGCCAACAGCGGTGAGATGTCTGTTCCATCTTTTACTTGGTGCATGGTGCTGTTGGTAATGGCAGCCAGGGTAGGATAAAAATCCATGTTCAGTACCGGCGTCTTATTTTCCGTGCCGGGTGAAACTCTTCCCGGCCAGCGAATTACCAACGGTACCCGGATGCCACCTTCGTAATAGGAGCCTTTACCTGCCCGCAATGGTTCCTGAGAAGAGACCGAACGAATGCCACCATTGTCGGAAGTAAATATCACCAGGGTATTGTCACTTAACTGCAAAGAATCCAGGGTAGACAGCAAGCGGCCCACGTTCTGATCCATGGCAGTAACCATGGCACCATACACCGGGTTGTCCTGCCCGTCAATTCCCTGCTTTTGCTTGTATTTTTGTATAAGCTCCTCTTTGCCCATCAGTGGCGTATGCACCGTGTAGTAAGGCAGGTAAAGGAAAAATGTAGAATCCTGATGCTTTTGCAAAAAGCTAATGGCTTCATTGGTCAACCGGTCAGTCAGGTATTCTCCTTCCGGTCCATCTTCAAGGTTAGCAACATTATAAGGGCTAAAATACCCATCCCGTCCCGGATGGCCACGATGGTCTCCGGCAAGATTGATATCATAACCTTGTGTAGTTGGATCTTCCCCCAGGTGCCATTTTCCCATGGTGGCGGTCACATAACCGTTTTGCTGCAGCATTTCTGCAATGGTAATGATGGAATCGGGCAAAGTTTCATTATTTTCCACCGGAATAATACGGCGGGCACGGGCATCGCCCCGGTCCGGATTGCCTACAGTGTAGATGTGATGCCTCGGTGTATTCATGCCCGACATCAGGCAGGCCCGGCTGGGAGCACAATTGGCTGCCACAGCATAGCCCTGGGTGAAAACCATTCCTTCAGTGGCCAATTTGTCCAGGTTAGGCGTGTCATAGTATTGGCTTCCCATAAACCCCAGGTCTTTGTAGCCCAGGTCGTCGATATTGATATAAACAATGTTGGGTAGGTTGTTTTTCGGCTTTTCACAGCTAAGCATAGCTATGATTAATAACAAAACTCCCATATGATTTTTAAAATTCATAATATATTTATTATAGTTCGACCCCAAATCACCAAATACTCAAATCAACAAATCTTATCTCTGCATTCCATTTTTTAGTGTGTAAACCTTGAAATAATTTTTTGGTGTCTTTGCAAGCAAAAGCTATAATCAATTTACACGTAATATTTTTTTGTATCAATCTCCTGGACTCACCGAACCTGTATATACTCTTTTAATTATCCCTTTTGGAGCAAAAACCAAACTTGCTTTATACAAATCATAATTTCGTTGCATTCCAATCCACAAATCAGGAGTAGTATTAAATGCTTCTGAAAGTCTTAATGCCATTTCTGGACTAATACCTGCTCTCTCATTTATGATCGCGGCAATAGTTTGTCTGGTAACGCCCAATGCGTTGGCGAGGGCTCCCGTAGTCAATTCTAAAGGCTCTAAATAATCATCTTTGATTATACGGCCTGGATGAATAGGTCTTTTCATTTTCATAATTGTTTAATGGTAATCCTCCATATTGACATCAAACGCATCTCCATTTATAAATCGGAAAGTAATTCGCCAATTGTCTTTAAGAGTAACTGACCATATTCCCTTTCTATTACCTGTTAATGGATGTAAGTTATAACCTGGAGCATTCATGTCATTAATTTCCTTTGCTGCTTGAAGTCTAGTTAGAATGTTCTCAACCCTTCTAATTAAGTCAGGTCGAATTTTAGAACTATCATCTTTGTCAAACAGAAGCTTTAAAGGCTTACTTTTAATACTTTGTATCATTAATAGGTGTATCGTGTAAAGATACACTTTACACTTGAGATTTGCAAATTATTTATCAGATGGTTTTTCAACGAAAATGTAATTTTCATTATTTACACGCCGGTATGAGGGTTTTTATGGTCGAGAATGTGGGTAGCCGAATCGAACATGATGCGCTGCAGATCCGGAGCAAAATTGACCAGGTAAATGATATTTCGGTCCAGATTCTCTTTTATTTCCTCATAAGCTATCACCTGGTCGCTGTCTGCATCTACCAGGTAATGACGAAATACAGGACTTAAAGTAAGATGCATGCCTTTTTCTTTCAATTTAGTCCAGTAGTAGTCCAGCCGCTCCCAACCTTCTTCAGTTAATTCGGTAGAATTTTGTGGATTGCCAAAAGCTGAATTGGAGTAGGTGAACTTATGCATACGAATGGCATTTACACCCATTTTGGCGTACCATTCCACCCGGCGGTCAGCCTCTGCTTTTACGGGGCCGCAACCTTTACCGCTATGATTCACTCCCCAGAATTTTATCGGGGTACCATCTTCAAAGGCAAAATCACTGCCATCGTATTGCAGCCAACCATGTTTGCCGGCAGGAGCATCCAGCCAGTCAGCCATACCAATTATACCAGGCTCCAGCGTGTTTTCAGGTTGCCATTCGTACCAAAGATTGTCTGCATTTTTAATTTGCTGAGCGAAAGCAAATACGGTAAGCAGGTTCATTGCCAGAAATAAAGCTATTTTTCTCATTTCAGTTTTAGTTAATAATTTCCAACAATCACTTTAAAGCCCAGCCATCTCGATAAGGCTCTTTTATGTATTGATTGGCATCGTCATTATTGGTAAATTTCATTTTGGAATAATCCCATTGTAATTTGGCTGGTACTCGTAAGGCAATGTTGCCGAGTAACACCATTTCGGTCAAGGGGGCGCCATAGGAAAACTGAGCCCCAGCAGGTTTCCCCCCTTTGCAGGCTACTATCCACTCTTTATAATGACCAATCGACCGGTCCAGGTAAGGTTTGGGTGGTGTGTATTCCTCCATTTTTTTAGCCGGAATTAATCGTGGTTTATTTCCGTTGGCTGTGGTTATAATTTTTCCTTTGTTGCCAACATACAATGTACCGCCATTGCCAAAGTTCATGGATTCATTGTCGGGTAGCTCTTCAGGGCGTGGAGGGGTTAATCCTCCATCGTACCAGGTAAGCTTTACTGGTGGCAATCCTTCACGGGCAGGAAACTCATAATATACAATGGAGCCGGATGGAAAAGTTTCTTTATTAATTGGTGTAGCACTGGCTTCTACTGAGGTTGGTTGGGTAAGTTTCAGGGCTTTATAAATCGGGTCGAAACCATGGCAACCCATATCTCCCAAAGCACCGGTGCCAAAATCCCACCAGCCACGCCATTTGAAAGGTACATAGGCAGGATGGTAAGGCCGGTAAGGTGCAGGACCGAGCCACAAATCCCAGTCGAGGGTGGATGGTACAGGTGGCGTTTCTTCCGGTCGGTCAATGCCTTGCGGCCAGATGGGCCGGTTGGACCAGATATGCACTTCTTCCACGGTGCCAATGGCTCCGGATTCAATCATTTCCTGCAGCACCCGGTGGTCGTCTGAAGCATTTTGTTGAGTACTCATTTGGGTAGCCACACCAGATTCTGCAGCAGTTTTAGCCAGGATGCGAGCTTCGGCAATGGTTCGTGTCAAGGGTTTCGCGCAATATAGATGCTTCCCCAATTGCATGACTGCCACTGCAGCAACCGTATGCGTGTGGTCTGGAGTACCGACAATTACCGCGTCAATATTTTTCTCAGTTTCCAGCATTTTTCGGAAATCGCGGTATCGATTAGCATCAGGGTACTTGTTGTACATTTCTGAGGCTCGCTCATCATCCACATCGCAAAGGGCAACAATATTTTCACTTTCCACTCCTTTGATGTATGCTTTACAAATGCCACCAGCGCCAATGGATGCGATGTTGAGTGTATCACTAGGTGCTTTAAAACCTGAACCTCCAATTACATGTCGGGGTACAATGGTAAAGGCTGCAGCAGCCATACTACTGCTGGCAATAAATTTTCTTCTATTCATAATTTTTGGGGTTAAGTTAATCTGCTAAAATTAAGGAAAAAAGCGGAACAAGGCAAAACGAAATATCTATATATTGCCCTCGAAATTACTTCAGCATTTTTTAGATCTCACACCTGAAAACTCCATTATTAGAAAGTGAAAATTAAATTATTTCTTCCTGAAAAAACTAATAGCCATTAAAGAAAACAAAGTGAAAAGTATCAATATTTCTAACCGAATACCTGAAAATGTTGCTGGTATTATGCCTGCCAGACTTAATATGAAAATCAGCACACCTAATGCTGTAAAAGGTAAAAGCCAAACCGGCGGTTGTTTTTTATGAAAGATACCACTCAAAATCAATGGAGCCAAAATGGAAGTGCCGGCAAAACTAACCCTGGCAAGTAATACCAATTGGTCGCTACTCAATATCGAAAAAATTAAAGCCGCGACTGCAAAAAATAAGATAGTAAAGCGCGTGTATTTCATTTTATGCTCTTCCTTTACCTTGAGCATGGATCGCAATTCTGAACCAAGAGCAAATATTTGAGAATCGGCAGTAGAGGTAGCTGCTGCTAACAATCCGATAATTACAACAGCGGCAATCCAATCTAATTGTTCGTAAAGCAAAACCCCACTCAAAAACTCACTGCTGGTTTTTCCACCATAATTCAGTGCCCCGTATAAGCCAATAGCAATGGTAGGTAAAAGCACCAAAAATGCAAAAATTCCTAACCCTACCGCCATGCTGTGTAAAGTTTTGTTGCTACGCATAATTACCAGTCGAGTAGTAACTTGCGGCTGAGTAACGGGAATTAATATAATAGCAAGAAAAGATGCGAATAAAAATTGAGTGGTAAGTAATCCTTGAGGGCCAGGCACTGAAAGTAATTCAGGATTAAAAGCTTTCACCTCCGCGAATAAATTATTAATGGATCCAAAAGATTGAATGCAGCCAACAGCAATTATCCACAAAGCCATTAAAAGTATCGTGCCCTGGATCACATCGTTATATATGATAGCTCTTAATCCTCCAATTTCGCTATAGCTTAGCATCAGGATTACTATTAATGTGGACCAGCCCCAGGCCGGTAAAGCTTCGGGGAAAACAGCATTGAGAAAAATGGCTATGCCCCTTATTTGTATGGCCACGTAGGGTACCAAAAATAAAAAAACGCCAACAAAATAGACATAACCTGCCCAACTGGTTTTGTATAGATTGCTCATAAGACCTGCTACGCCTTGATAATTTCCTTCTCCGGCTCTTTTTCGTAAATGAAAGCCAAACCATAATATAAAAAAGAACATAGCTGCATCGCTGATGGCCAGGAAAATCCAGGCACCAATGCCGTGGGTACGAAAAAAATCAGGCATACCCATCAGGGTAAATGTACTGAATAAAGTAGCTGCAAATGTCATCATGCCAATAAGCGTGCCCAAACTGGACCCTCCAAGTATGTAGTCTTCAGCACTTTTAGTGCGCCGCCATGATCGCAAACCAATAAAAGCTAAGGCAAGAATGTAAATGATGCCAAAAATTATGAACCAAGTGCTCATGATTTAGAAGATTTATCGTTATCAGGATAAACCCGTGTACCAATGAAGGTCAAAACAACCATTGCCAAGTATATTAAAATGCCTACCCACAAAGTGTAAGGCAAATTACCAAGCATGGGTTGAAGTTGGTTGTAGGGGATTACCAGCGGGGTAAAAGTAACTGTTGCTAATATAATTGCTGCAATACAGGTTGCTTTCCAGCTCTTGTGCTTAATGTTTTTCATACTTTTGGGTTTCTGTTTTTAATTTTTTTATCCTCTTCCTTCTGCAATCACCATTCCTCCCTTTTTAAAGCCGCTGTACGGTCATGCCACCATCTACCATTATCACGCTACCGGTGCTGTAGGGCATATCGCCCCGGCTCAAAGCTGCTACCACTTTACCAATATCTTCAGGATTACCCCAGCGCTTTTGCACGGCCAGCCCTTCGGCAAATAGTTTATCGTACTTATCCTTAACACCTGCCGTCATATCTGTTTTGATAATGCCAGGTCTTACTTCGTACACGGGCAAATCATACTCGCCCATGCGGGCAGCAAAAAGCTTTGTCACCATTCCTAATCCTGCTTTAGAAATACAATACTCACCTCGATTTACAGATGCCACGGTGGCAGAAATGGAAGTAATGTTGATAATGGATCCCCAAAAATCAGCATGGGTCTTTTTCTGTTCCACCATCCAGTTGGCTACTTGCTGGGTAAGAAAATACGGACCTTGCAGATTTATTTTCATTACGTATTCAAAGCTTTCCTCGCTCGTTTGCAATATATCATTACGTTCTTTTGGTGCAACCCCGGCGTTATTTACCAGCACGTTTAATCTGCCATAGGTTGATTTGATTTTAGTAATGATCTGGTCACGGTCGGCAGTTTCGGCAATGTTGCCCTGGCAATAGATCACTTCTGTGCCATATTGTTTTAATTTCTGCAATGCTGGCTTCACTTGATCTTCAGGGCGCACACCATTAATTGCCAAATCAAATCCATTTTTTGCCATGCATTCGGCAATTCCTAATCCTATGCCACGGCTACCTCCGGTTATTAATGCTACTTTGTTCATTAATTCGGTTATTTGTTAATTTACAAATCGTCTATTTGTACCCAGGCCTTTCGCTGCCAGCTATCCAGGCCGGCCTCTGCCAGTTGCACTCCTTTTGCCCCTTCTTTCAAAGTCCAGGGAAAAGGGTCATCTTTCACCACGTGCTTAAGGAATAATTCCCATTGAGCTTTAAAAGCGTTATCATATATTTCTTGGTCGGGAACTTTTAGCCAACCTGCCATAAAATCTATTGGCTGTTCTATGTCCGGATTCCAAACCGGCCTGGGAGTATTGCCATAGTGTTGGGTATACACTTCACGTAGTCCGGCTACGGCAGACCCTTTAGTACCATCTACCTGAATTGTGAGTAAATCATCCCTTCGTACTCTTACTGCCCAGGAAGAATTGAAATGGGCAATTACTCCACCTTCTAATTCAAAAGTTGCATAAGCAGAATCATCGGCAGTACACTTATAGGCATTGCCTTGTTCATCAATTCGCTCTTTGATATGAGTTGCGCCCAAGCAACTAACAGCTTTTACCTTACCAAAAATCTTATCTAATACATAGCGCCAATGGCACAGCATATCCACGATTATTCCTCCGTCTTCTTCACGCTTATAATTCCAGGATGGCCGCTGAGAAGGTACAGAGTGTCCTTCAAAAACCCAGTATCCGAATTCCCCCCTTACAGAAATTATTTCACCGAAAAAGCCGTTTTCTATCAAGCGGTTAAGTTTGAGCATGCCGGGCAACCACAATTTATCCTGCACTACACCATTTTTTAAACCGGCTCTTTCACACATTTGATACAACTCCATGGCTGTTACAGTATCCACGGCAATTGGTTTTTCACAATACACGTGTTTTCCTGCATCCACCGCCAAACTTACCCCTTCAGCTCTTCTGCCGGTAGTTTGAGAATCAAAATAAATGCTGTTGCCTGAATCAGCTAAAGCCTCCTTCAGGTTGGTTGTCATTTTTTCTATCCCTGATCTTTTACATAGATTTTCCAATTTATGTGGATTCCGCCCTACTAATATCGGTTCGGGCATGATGGTTTCCTCATTGCTGATTTTTACACCACCTTGTTTTATTATCTCCACAATTGATCGCATCAAATGCTGATTGGTGCCCATTCGGCCGGTTACTCCATTCATGATGATGCCTACCTTATGTTCTTTCATAAATGTATCTTTTTTAATGTTTTTTATCCTCGTTTTATAGTAAATCGGATTTATAATTATAAGCAATGCTTTTCATAAGCTTCCGTTATTTGTTCTAAAAACTTTCCCTGATCCATTTGCCAATAATGACTAGAGAAAATTTCCACTTCATGATAACCTTCAAAACCAGCTGACTCTACCCATTTTTTTATTCTTTTCAATGGAATACATCCTTCACCCATCAGGCCACGATCCAACAACAAATCAGTGGTGGGTATTTTCCAATCGCAAATATGGTAAGCCAGCAAATTATCATTACGGCCACATCGCGCAATTTCCTTTTCCAGGTCAGGGTCCCACCAAAGATGGTATACATCTACCGCCACACCTATCCATGGAGAATTGAAATATTCGGCCAAATCATTGGCTTGCCCCAAAGTATTAATGGCCGAGCGGTTGTCGGCATACATCGGGTGAAGGGGTTCTATGGCTAATTTCACCCCTTCATTTTGTGCCATTGGCAGTAGTGCCTCTATGCCTTCTTTTATTTGTGTTCGCGAATCTTTCAAGGATTGAGTAGGGGAGCTACCACAAACCAATACCAAAACAGGTGCACCAATTTCTGATGCTTCGGCAATCATTTTTTTATTTTCTTCTATGGCATGAGCTCTTTTTTCAGCATCAGGGTCTGAGAAAAAACCACCTCGGCAATAGGAAATTATTGCTAAGCCATTGGCTCTAATGCTATTGCCGGCAGCTTTAAAGTTTTTATCTGGTACTGCATTTTGCCATACGGTAATGCCTTTAACTCCTGCCTCGGCATAGTTGTCCACTGCTTCGGCCAGCGACCAAGGCTTATTAGTAATAGTATGGATGCACAATTTGCTATAATCTTTCTTCGAATTGACCATTACTAAATTATCTGATTTTATTAAAAAAAGTGTAGTAAGGGTCTTGATTGATCAGTCGCTGAACATAAAGCGCCACTTCTCGAATATGATAATCCCCCCACATACTTGATTCACCATTAGGGATTTTACTTCCTTTGGGTATAAAGTCCCATCCATTGGGCCGATGATAAATACTATGCAAGAGTAAGCCTTGATGATTTTCGTTTGTGCTTAAATAGGGTTCTTGTAATAAAGTTTTCAGTACGGTGAGTCCCGCTTGAAAATAGGTAGCGGCATCATCATCTTGCTGCTTTTCCAGATAATTGGCTAACCTGAGTAAGCCTTGCGCACCAATAGCCGAGGCGGAGCTGTCTACCGGTTCAAAATCATTGTAAGGGTCAGCGGGTTTGTCAAGATAGTTGTCCAATTTATGCAAGTTAGGCGCACCACAATCCCAATAGGTTATTCCATCGGTAGTACTATTGGCTATATAAAAGTCGCAGGTCGCTTTGGCTGCTTTTAAAAAGATGGCTTTAACTTCTTCTTTATTAAAACCAAGGCCTTCAAATTCTATTTCAGGAAGTGTATCTAAAAACTCAAGTTCTTCAGGAAAGCCAGCCATGGCCCAGGCCAAGCCGCGTGTCCAGGTAGTAAAGCCAGAATAGCCTTGCTGGGCATTGGGGCAACGGAAATTACCATCGTTGGTATTAAAAATGCTTTCGTGAGCGGTACGACCCCACTCATCGTAGCTATCACGTTCTTCGCCATAGTATATAGAATAACGTGCTGTACTAATGCCATGCTGGATAAGGCGATGAAGAAGATTAACCTTTCTATCATTATCTTCCATTAGCTCATGGCCCAAGATATGACTGACTGCCAATGCACGGCAAGTACGAATAGTATCAACAAACAATGAATGTGGCCCATTGAAAGAATGGATAAAACCACCATCTTTAATATTTGTCCAGCGCCTGGCTTGCACTGACCCTGATACCTTAAGCGCTATTTCGTAAAAATGCTTTTCATATTCATTGTACTCAATTTTTCCCTCGTTCATCAATCGAAGCAAATTGCCATAGGTACTTACATTGTTGAAGCCATGGTCGTGTACTCCAAAATGGCTTACATGTGGTGCCATTAGCTTAATGGTGTCTTCCCGACCTGATGCCAAAAATTCTTTGTCTCCGGTAGCATCAAATTGAAGGATAGCACTACCATATTGGAATCCCTGGGTCCATTCGGTCCATCCCCTGGTAGTATATTTGCCTGCAGCAGTAAAAACCGGAGAACCCTTAGAGGCATCATAATTATTTTTAATATTATTAATTTTTGCTGCAGATAGGCGCCAAAATTTTTCGAGGTATCGCGTTAGATCATTGGGCTTGAGTTGATTGTCTATTTTGATCATTTATATATTGAACTATTAAAAAATGTAATGTTAAATTTAAACAACTCAAAAATATGAAATTAAAAACTTTTATTTTATATTTTTTTATAAATCCAGCCGTGGCTTTTCATTATTCCCCGAGGAAGTTTTTTATAAAGCTGAAAATAAATAATAAATGTTATTTTCTACCTTTCGCATAACCTCAGGTTACAAACTAACAATCAATTACGCAAATGTGGTTTTACCAGATCTCCAATAGATGGATTGCTAAATGGAACTGAGGGTGCTCCGGACTCCACGTTTTGAGTCAAGTCTTGTGCATCTGAATATTCGGTAAATGCCTCACCACTTCCTGTTTTTATAATTGATTTTTTACCACCTACTTTCTGCTGAATTGATTTTAACAAAGCGCTATTTTTTTTTACTTCTACTATTTCGCCAATGCCTTTATTAATTTCAGAAGAATGCTCATCTATCTTGTACAGTTCAAATTGATGACCAGGTGCAATGCCATCCTCAGTACCTTTATCAATTTCGAGCATATAATGATCAATTACTTTAATTACCTTCATTTTAAATAAGTTGATTTAAGAAAGTAATATCAATAGGAGAAGATTTGTTTTATTTTGATTAATTATAATAAAAACCGCGTTTAATGAAACCATTGGCTAATTTTATCGTAAAAGATAATATTCGCGCTATTTTTTAATTATTTTTTAAATCGATATTTTTATGACTTTACAAGAATTCAGCTATACTGTTAATGAAAAAACTCACGACCTTAGATTTCATGCTTTAAAGTTTACTCAAGACATGGAAGACGCTGACGATCTGCTTCAAGAGACCAGGTTGAAAGCTATTTCCAATAAAGACAAGTTTAAATATGGTACCAATTTGAAAGCTTGGCTCTATACAATCATGAAAAATACTTTCATTACTAATTATCAAAAGATGGTTCGTCGAAATACATTTATTGACACCACGGATAATTTGCATTACCTCAATAATAAAAGTTATGTAACAGGTAATATGGGGGAAAATAAATTTGTAATGGATGATATCAAAGATGCAGTAGAAAATTTAGAAGATGTGCATAAAATTCCATTCATGATGCACTTTAAAGGCTTTAAATATCATGAAATAGCCGATAAATTAGGGATTCCTATTGGTACAGTAAAAAATAGAATTCACATTGCCAGAAAGGAATTAAAAGAAGAATTAGCTATCTATAGAAAGAATTAATTTGAATTCAATAAAAAAAATAGGCTGTTTAGGCAGCCTATTTAATATTATCCTCTACATTTTCTGAAATCTGCTGTGGTTCATTTTCCAATAATTTTTTATATTTCATCACGGTAAATTTGATATCTACTTGCTTGCGGTAATCATTTACCGCGTGTAAATGCATAGGTATTTTCATCAATTCAAAAATTTTATTTATTTCTATATCAATTTTTGACGTGCCGAAGTGAATATGGTCAGAAAGATCAATATCTCTTTCCTGATCCATTAATTTCTCTTTAAGCAAATTTAGAAAAACAACAAATACCACTTTTTTAACCAATTCAAAAAAGAGGTTTTTAAAGTGTATACTTACCACCAGGTTTTTACCATCAAAACTTTCCAGCTTTAGATCAATCTTGCTTTTAATAGTAATGAACGAGACCTTAAATTTTATAATATTAATTCTGAAGCCAGAATCAATGGGCTCCAGATGAAGCTCCATTTTTTCATTGTTTTTTTCTTCTATCACATAGAAGTTGGCAAGGTCGGTTACTTCTTCATAAGTAAATGAAAAATTCATATTATTTTATTTAAAAATCAGTTGTATAATTCAGGAACTGTGGGTGCATTTATATTCGTTAGTTACATAACTGAAAATTGTCAGAATCGTTAAAAAAATTAATTTTGAAGTTTTTACTTACTATAATTTTCTCATTCGCTTGTATTCATGTTGTTGCTCAAACCGACAGCATGGCGCTACTTTACGAGGCTAGCTCCTTATCAGAAAAAAATAATAAGGCTCAGCAACTTTATGAAAGTGGTCATGATTTATATGTAGGCGGCCAATTGAAAAAGTCTATTGAAAAATTAAATTATGCGATCCATCTAAAGCCGTTTTTTCCGGATGCCTACTTTACTCGTGCAGCAGTTAAGGAAGCTAAAGAGGATTTTGTAGGTGCTTTAATAGATTATGAAACCGTAGAAAGACAGGATGAGAACAATAAGGAAGCGAAATTTAAAATTGCTCTCTTGCACCTACAAATTGGAAATTATTCAGCATGTATTGAGGCCATTACTCAGTTAATAGAAGAACCCGTGGGTACTACCAATGCCGTTTTTTACAAAAGAAAAAGTAAACAAGCTGCCGGAGAAGCTATTGGAACGACAGGGATTTATACCCTACAAACACAAAAAGCTGACTTTTATAACTTGCGCGGTCAATGTCTCATGGCTAAGCAAAATTTTGCTGAAGCTATTAATGATTTTGATTATGCCATAGAGATAAACGCTGTATCTGATTACTTTGTGAATAAGGGTCTGGCCTGCGAGCAGATGGATAAACCTTTGCAAGCGGAGCAAAATTTTAAACAAGCTTTACGAATGAATCCCTGGAACCAGGAAGCAATATTTAATTTAACCTTAAAAAATGATAAGTCATCCAATGAGGTAATGATTGATTCTTACACTAATGCAATAAAACAAAATAGCCAGTTGGCAGAGGCTTATATTAACAGGGGCGTACTTTGGTACGAAGAACAACAATTTCATAAAGCATTTGCTGATTTTGATTCGGCTTACCAATTAATGCCTCGAGATGTAGATGTATTGCTAAATCGTGGACTAGCACTCGAGAAACTAGGGCAACATCGTAAGGCTCTGAAAAATTTTGAGCTGGCGCAACAGCAAGGTGCCGAGGCAGCATTGGTTTACGGCTATCAAGCAAACGCTAATTATCACCTCAAAAATTATATTGCAGCAGAAAGGTTATATACCCTTTCTTTGTCATTAGCGGATGATGAAAATTATTATTTTAATCGAGGAATTTGTCGTTATCGCTTAGGTAAAAAGTCAGCTGCTTGCCAGGATTTTCAAGTGGCCAGCCAATCGGGATTAGAAGTGGCTAATAAGACACTTCAAAAGTATTGCACAGCTATTGAACAAAAATAATTTCAAGCCAGGCAAATGCTAAGATAATATTCCTCAATCTTAAAATATTGAATTTCATGATGTAATTTTTTATTATCAATCATGGCGTTAGCTGTTATTATGCCACTAGGTTGTAAATGAAAAGGTGCAATAGCCAGGTGTTCTTTAAAACTTATTCTTTTACGGCCGTGCATTTTAAATAGTGCTTCTTTAGCTGTCCAATACACGCATGCTTTGGTTGCATCCTCTTTCACATCGGCAATTTCATGCGGGTTTAAATATTTATGAGCTACTTTTATAAGTTTTGGTTGCACTTTTTCTAAATCAATACCGGTAGGCAAGTGGTAATTAAAAATAGCAGCGGCATAAGGATAGGAATGAGCCAAGGAAATATGATGTTCTGTAGAAAAAAACGGTTTTCCGAAGTCATCTTTGTAAATAGGACCAAAAGAACAGCCATGCAAATTAATTAAATACTTAAGTGATAAACGCGAAGCCATCCATTCAAGCTTCTTAGTTGAATTGCTTATGGTAGAAAAATCTGAAGGAATGGAAGGTAACTCAAGTTGTTGCCAAAGCATTTTTTCGTCTTCTTCAATGTGCCATAAGCACCAACTGCTACTTTCATTTACTTTTACATGTTTAATTATTGGCATTAAACAACCCCTTTTTATGGCAAAAATAGCTCAATTTAATTAATGGCTAAAGTTAATGCTAAAAACTTAACATATTTTTCGGGGTTATTCTTAGAGTAGATCATTATTTATTATCTTTGATTGCATATTTTTGAAAAATTGAGTAAAAACCGACCGGTTTCGATTTGCTAATCGTTATTTATATACAGGGTTTTGATATTTAATTTGGCAAATGCAGCCGGTTCTAATTTTATGGAAAAAATTACAGTAAATAAACTAAGTACTTTAACCGGTCATAAAGATTGCGTATATACTTTAGAAACAGCTGCTGAAAATGATATTTTTTATTCGGGTGCCGGCGATGGTATGGTAGTGGCATGGGATATGAAAGATCCGGAAACAGGCAAATTGGTTGCCAAAGTACCTTCTTCTGTTTATGCAATACATCATTATCAACCGACCAACACGTTAGTAATTGGGCAAAATTATGCCGGAATTCATTGGATAGATCCGGTGGAAAAAAAAGAAAAAAGCTCCTTGAAAATATCTGAAGCAGCATATTTTGATATCCAGTCTCATAAAGATAAGTTAATAATTGCTTCCGCAGATGGAGTAATTACAATTGTAGATTTTTATAAAAAAACAATTTTAAAGCAAATTGAAGCTTCTAGCAAAAGTGCCCGCACAATTGCTGTAAATCACCAGCATGAAGAATTTGCCGTGGGCTTTAGTGATAATTTTATTAGAATATATGACATAAATACGTATGCCATAAAATATGAATTTGAAGCACATAAGAAATCGGTTTTTACATTAAAGTATTTTCCGAACAACAATTTGCTGGTTAGTGGTAGTAGGGATGCACACCTTAAATTTTGGGATGTAAACAAAAATTATGAAATGACAGAATCGATTGTGGCTCACATGTATGCAATCAATAATGTTTATTTTAGTCCTCAAGGTGATTATTTTGTATCCTGTAGTATGGATAAGTCAATAAAGATATGGGATGCCGAACAATTAAAACTCTTGAAGGTAATAGACAAGGCCAGGCATGCTGGTCATGGCACTTCGGTTAACAAGTTGTATTGGAGCCAATATCACAATCGGTTGGTTTCTTGCAGTGATGACCGCACTATCTCAATTTGGGATTTAAATTTTAACAATCATGAAAATAACACCACTCGAAATTAGACAGAAGAGCTTTGAAAAAGTCTTTAGAGGATATGATAAAGACGAAGTAAATGCTTTTTTAAATACTTTATCACATGAATGGGAAAGGACCATTGATGAATACAAGGAAATTAAAATAAAACATGACTCTTCTGAAAAAGAAGTGGAAAAATTGAGACAAGTTGAAAGCTCTCTTTACAAAACTTTAAAGACTGCAGAGGATACCGGAGCCAACTTAATAGAACAAGCGCATAAAAGTGCAGAATTGCAGGTGAAAGAAAGCCATATGAAGGCTGAAAAAATAATGCAGGATGCAAAAAATAAATCGCAATATATAATTGAAGAGGCTGAAAAGACCCGTAATGAACTAATTGAAGAAATGCTGGATGGTCTGAAAGAGTTGCGTAATGATTACAAGCGCTTGGAAAACATGAAAGAAGATTTATTGCTTGAGCTTAAAAACCTGACCTCCGATACTCAAGACAAGATTGATCGTTTTAAAGAATCTAATAGATTTGATGTGGAAGCTCACCTATCAAGGGCTCGCAACTATGCTCGTTCTGTTGAACATAAATCTTCCTTCCAAAAAGATAGAAATAATGCTGATCAATCATCGCAAAAAAATCAAAATAGGGATCAGATGCAAAAGCAAAGTCATGTGGACAAAAAAAACCCGGAAGGGAATAATGATAAGGGTAAATCATTTTTTGATGAAATAAAATGATATGGGAATAATAGCATTAGAAGGTATTGAATTTTTTGCTTATCACGGTTTTTACAGCGAAGAGCAAAAAGTAGGGAATAAATACTCTGTAGATATTGAAGTAGAATCAAACATAGAACAAGCTGCGGATAACGACAATTTGAGTGATACTGTAAATTACGAGCTGCTTTATAAAATAGCAAAAAAGGAGATGAAAAAGCCTGGTAAGCTGCTAGAACACGTTGCAAACCGTATTATAGAACAAATTTTTACAAGTTATCCTGGCGTTGATAAAGTAAAAGTAGCTGTTTCAAAATTCAATCCTCCTATCGGAGGTATTTGCAATAAAGCAAAAGTTACAATAGAAAAACTCAAATAAAGTAATACTTAAAAAAAACCGGCTTTATTGCCGGTTTAATTTTTTTGATTAAGGTTCATTTTTAATCACGACCTAATCCTCTATCCCAATTCATTTTTTCATTATCGCCTTTTCTGATGTATTGACTTCTTCTAGAATTTCTAATTCCAAAAAGGCTGTGTTCATTGAAATGGTGGTTGTTATAAAAATCACTCTCCATTTCTTCAGGTGATAATTGCTTTGAAAAGGTAAGACTTGATCTTAATTGATTTTCATAATCACGTGTTACATTATCCCCACTATAGCGAGGCATTTTATCTAATTCGTTTTTGGTTATATCGTCAGTATACACATATTTTTGTTCTTTATCAAGATGTGCCAAGCCTACTGGCAATAACATATGATTGCTCTCTTCGCCTTCAACTTCTATATCCAGATACCTTACCCTGGCTTCCTCATCATCCACAAGTAGATCAGTGACTCTTCCTATTTTGAAGCTATTTTTTCCGAGTACAGGATAGTTCAAATAATCAGGCCGATAGATATCAGCATCTTTTTTTTCCAGGTTGCTTAATTTTGTTAAGTTGTTATTGTTATTTTCAGTATTCATATTATCTCCTTTTTAATTTTTGTCTCTAAAAAATTTAACAAGAAGACCCACCTTATGTTCAATAGTGCGAAATGATTAATGATTTGCTAATTTAAGGAGGGTAGCGTAACAGTTGCTATGGTGCCTGTTCCTGCCGCGGAAGTTATTTCAATTGTGCCGTTGAGCTGCTCAATAGTTTCTTTTGCGATGTAAAGACCTAAACCTGAGCCAGCCTGCTCTTCGGAAGCCCGGTAAAACATTTCGAACACTCGATCCAGATGTTCTTCTCCTATCCCCTGGCCGTTATCACTTACAACTATAGTTGCTTTGCCGTTTTTTACATTTACTTCTACTTTTAGCAAGGGTTCCCTTATGGTAGCTGAATATATAATGGAATTACTGATCAAATTGAAAAGAACAATTTTTAACCTTCTTTCGTCTGTGACAAAAAGCTCATCATTATTTACCTCAATAATTTTTTCAACGCGAGTACTTTTTTTAATGTACTGTAAGTCAGTAAAAATATTTTCCAATAATGGTTTAAAATTGATTGGGTCGCGTCCAATTAGCAATCGTTTGTTTCGGCTGTAATTGATAATGTCTTTGATGAAACTATCGAGTTTGTGTACGCTTTTTTCCATCAATTGCAGGCAATAATCTCTTGCTTGTTGGTCATTTTCCAAACGGGTAACACCAATCAAACCTAAAATAGAGGAGAGTGGAGCTCTAAGATCATGTGATGCACTATACACAAACCGGTCCAGTTCGCGATTTACTTTTTTTAATTCTAGGTTTTGTTTTTTTAATTTATCTTCAGCGTCTTTTATTTTTGTAATATTTCTTATAGCACCATCATAATATTCCTGGCCTGATTCATCCTGAGTGCGCATACTTGTAATTAAACCCCAAAAGATGGAACCATCTTTTCTTTTAAATTTTACCTCCCGGTTAGATAGTTTGTCATGTTTTTTTATGTAAGAAATTAACCTGTTGCGCTCAGAAGCATCTTTATATAAATTGGAAAATGGCGTGTTTAATAGTTCTTCTTCAGAGTTATAGCCAAACATTTCTACAAAAGCCGGGTTTACATATATTATTTGAGTATCTTCATTACTTCGATAGATCCCTTCTTTTATATTGGTATTGATAGAAGCCATTAACTGCTGGCTCCTTTTTAATGATTCCTCTGTACGCTTAAGTTTAGAAATGTCATGCATGAAAAAAGAAATACCATTAATTTCTGAGCTTTGGCCAAACACCGGATTTAATGAAACTTCAAAATAGGCATTTCCTTCATCTTTAGGAAGAATATAAGTAAAGTTAAACCGCTGACCATCAATTACTTTCGCGAAAAAATCTTCACCATTTTTTATGTTTATAGTACGGAGAATATCCATAAAATTTTCGCCAATGGAAATAGAAATCCCAAAATTTTGGGTGAGAAAATCATCAAAAGCCGCGTTGGTAATTTGAATTTTATATTCCTGGTCTATTAAGCAAATTATGTCTTGTGTATGATCAATTAATGAGCTATAATTGGCTGATTCTGAAAGGCTTAAAATATTTTTTTTACTGAATAATCCGGAGGTGACCTTGCTTACGTCTAAGGAATAATTTTTATTGCTTATGGCATTTATACTTTCTAAAGCCTCCTCAACAGTCGATGTATAGGAAATGGATATTTTTTGTAAAGAAAGGTTTTCAATAGTTGTAACATGCTTGTTGTTACCAATTAAGGTAAGATTGAAAAGAGCATACCTGTCTGACCAATGTAATAAACTTATTAAAGATTCTATAGCATTTTGGTTAATGCTTTTGAGGTTTTCTACATTAGCAATTATAAAAAATTGGCTATTATTGTCGCTTGTTCTTTCTATAAAAATCCTTTTGCATAGATTGCGAAAAGATAAACGATCTAATATTCCAAGGGCATGAAAATATACAATGTTAGAAGCTGGTTTTTCAATTACATATGAAAAGTTGCCATCTAAGGTCATATAAGTAAATAACTCTTTGTGATGACTCTTTTTCAAAAGCGTTCTTGTCTTCAAACTGATAATTATTTTAGCTTCAGTTATTTATCATTTAAGGACAAATTAAATGAATAAATAGAATCAATTGTAAGGTTTATTTAAAAAAAAATCAATTTATTTGAATATTTATACTCATACAAAGAATTTTCATGTAATATTTAGAAATGTCAGGGTAAAATACCCCGACATTATTTATTTTCTGCCATGGACTTGAGCAGGAGGTGATGTAGCTTCTACTGCCGAAAAAGTTTCTAAAATTTTATAGCTATGATTGGCATCTTCAGGCACCAGATAGGAATTGCCTTTTTCTAATAACACCTTTTGACCTTCTACCACTAGTTCCGCTTTTCCTTTTAATACAAAACCAACCGATTCGTAAGGTCTCTTATTAGATGGCTTTTCTTCACCAGGAGGCTCGTTTTCCCAGTATCTCATGGCTACTGATTTGCCAGAAGCTAAATATTTTTGTCCTTCGTCACCTTTTGGTGAATGTTTTACGTCAATCTTTTTTACTGTTGTATCAGTCATAATAAAAAATTTTAGTTCAAAAAAGTATATCCTTAACACGATGTACACTATACTGTTATCCAACAGGTTTTATTTCACGTTTTTTTTATTTAACAAAATGTATGGAGCCAAAGTCTTTAGTTGAAGGAAAATATTAATAAATTTGCCAAAAACAAGAAATAATGCAGAATTATTGGGAAAAAATGAGCAAAGAGGCTATTAAAAAGAGAATATTTGCAGCCCTTGATAAAAACTCTAATTTTTATGACTCGAAAGTAATTGGCGTACCTGCATCTCATCTCGACCATGAGGTTTTTTATCAGGATGCCCCATTTTTACAAGATGCGCCTTTTTTAACTTCCCTGATTCATAATCCCAATCATATCGGTTGTCATACGCTAGACAAGTCCGAAAGTTTTTTTAAGGGTACCCAGGAGATTGAGCGAGAACTAATTCAATTGTGCGCAACCAAAATTCTTAATGGTGCATTAGCCTCTCAATACGATGGCTATGTAGCGAGTGGCGGCACAGAGGCTAATTTGCAGGCCATTTGGGTGTACCGCAACTTTTTTAAACAGGAGTATAAAATAAAAAATGAGAATATTGCTATTCTATGTAGTCAAGATAAACATTATTCGATTGATAAGGCCTCTAATGTATTGCAGGTGCCGATGGTAAAAATAGCAGTAAATCATCACAACAGGGTAATTGAAAGTGCACATTTGAAAAAGATGATAGCCGAAAAGCAAGCACAAGGAACAAATTACTTCATTGTAATAGCTAATATGATGACTACCATGTTTGGATCTGTTGATCCGGTGAGTACTTACATAGATGCTCTTGAAGATGCCGGGGCATTTTACAAAATTCATGTAGATGGTGCTTATGGCGGATTTTTTTATCCTTTCACCGATGCCAATGATAAACTCGATTTCTCCAATCCTAAAATCACTTCTGTTACTCTTGATGCCCATAAGATGGTACAAGCACCATATGGTACTGGTATATTTTTGGTAGAAAAAGGCATGATCCAATATACTAATACAAAGGAAGCCAGTTATGTAGAGGGTGAAGACTATACTTTAATAGGAAGCAGGTCGGGTGCTAATGCAATAGCCGTGTGGATGATATTGATGACTTATGGGCGATTTGGCTGGGAAGAAAAAATAATGATTTTATTGAAAAGAACAAGTTGGCTTGCCCTGCAATTGGATCAAATAGGTATTAAATATTATCGCAATTCTTACTCAAATATTCTCACCATGGAAGCTTCACAAATTCCAAATGCTTTAGTAGAAAAATACGGGCTGGTGCCTGATAATCACACGCAACCAGCCTGGTATAAAATAGTAGTAATGGAGCATGTTTCAGTTGATAGCTTGCTGGCTTTTATCAATGACCTTAAAGAGGCTATTGACAACTAATAACGGATGGGGGCAAGGAATTGTCATCATCAGATACTTCTCCATCTTCCTGATAAAGTGTAACTCGATCTATAGCGAAGCCGCTGGATCGACCACTGATTTCTATCGTATATTTGCTCGCCTTATTAAACTTGGCGTAAATATTGTGCCCATCGTGGTCGCTGGTTCTGCTTGCCCAGCTCCATTTTTTCTTGTATTATTATCAATTTTGTCTAAAGCGCTGTTGCAAGCATTTATACATGCTAATATTGGGATGATCAATAAAAGTCTATATAGTTTTTTCATCTTTGCCAGATTGTTTTTTGGCTTAAAAGTAATCAATGTTGTATTTGCAGTAATTTGCTTTATTTTAAAATAGACACACGTGTTATCAATCTGTCAAAAAAGAAAAAGTAGTAAATAATATTTCTGTAGTTAAAATATTACTAATTTTAAGCATTAAATTTAATTTAAATTGCTATGAATAAATTATCCATTTTTATATTAATAGGTGTCTTACATGCATGCATGCCAGCTGATAATAATGAGGATGTGTTGTTTTCTTTAACTAATGAAACCTCGATCGATAGAGCTGATGAACCTATAATAATTACCCGTGAAGCGTTGAAGTCCCATACAACTGCATGGCCTGAAGGATTATCCCCTGTTATCTATGATTCAGCAGACAACGTGCTGCCTCAGCAGCACGATGATATTGATGGGGATGGTGAATGGGATGAAATAGCATTTGTGGCTAATGTTCCGGGTAATAATACAATGCAATACTCAATAAAATTTACTGAATTATCTGTTTTGCCTGCATTTGAAAATAGAACCAATGTTCGATTCGGTGTAAAAAATGAAAAAGGAGAAGTTGTGCCGGTATCTGAATATTCACTGCCTGCTGAAAATTTGCCTCGTGGTGATAATAAAATTTTCCAAATGGACGGGCCTGCCTGGGAAAATGATTTAGTAGGTTATCGCCATTATTTTGACGGCAGAAATACACGGGATTTATTTGGGAAAACATCCAATGCAATGGTTCTTGATGAAGTAGGTCTTCAGGAAGGAGAAATATTTGATAATTATCACGTGCTTAATAACTGGGGTCGAGATGTACTTAGTGTAGGTAATTCTTTAGGATTAGGGGGTATTGGCGCCTGGTACAATGGTGAAGCCAGGCGTATTGGCGTTACTCTAAATGATAGCACCAATAACGTGACTCAAACTAATTATAAACTTATAGTTGAAGGTCCGGTAAGATCAATTTTTGAAATTGAATATAATGATTGGCAACTAGGTGATGGCACCTTTAATGCTACCAACAAAATAACTATATGGGCAGGACAATATGGCTTTAAGGGAGAAGTGGCTTTTGAGGAAACCGCGCCGGATACTTTAATAGTAGGTCTGGTAAATAGTAATAACAGCCAGCCGATGTTTCCCGCGAAGCCAAAAGGCGAATGGGTGCCAATTGCTACGCATGATAAACAAACCTATGACAATGAATACTGGCTGGGAATGGCGCTGGTAGTGCCCGCCAATAGGTTTTTGAGTTGCGAAGAGTCAGGTTCTGAAAGCCCGAGTGTATCTACCAGCTTTAATGCATTCATCGATAACACTTCAAATGCACCTTTTCATTACTATACCTTATCTGGCTGGGAATTAACTAACAAAGACTTCATCAAAAGAGATTTTTTCGAAGACTTTATGGAGAAAGAGATAAAGAAAATTGATAATCCGGTGGTTTTAAACTGGCGATAAAAATATAGGCTACTCAACAATGGTAGCCTACTTCAGGTTCTTAGTATGTTTATGAAAGTATTTATATTAACTATCCATCTGCTGCCAGGCTTCTGCTGGCGTACTAACCGGTAGTTGGCAAGCTTTATTGTAACACACATAAATACGGGTTCCTTTTTTTATATGCCTGTCACGAAGCAATGGAAGGGTGCTGGGTGCGGAAGCGCCAGCAACCACTTTGTTGGGAAAAAAACGCTTTTCCAGCTCTAGTCTAAAATGGCTTATTTCTTTTCCTGCAATGGCCACTTCGGCAGTTGGGTTGGCCAACATGGTATATAAGCAAGCCCAATTACTCATGTATTGAAGGTCGGTTGCTAATAGTTTGGCGGTACGCTGCATCATCTTGCCGGCTTTCTCAGTTAATTCCTCGCGGTCGGTTAATAAACCCAGGCGGTAAAGGTTATCTGCCATTACGGAGTTAGATGCAGGAATCACATTGTCGAACAATTCCTTTTTTCTGGCGATAAGTTGCTTGGCCTCGGCATTGGTATAATAAAATAGCTCTTCGTCAAAATCCCAGAAATTGGCTAAAACATAATTGGTCAGTTGCCCGGCTTCTTTTAGCCATTTTTCATCAAAGCATGCTTGGTACAAAGCCAGATAGCCATTGATTACCCAGGCATAATCTTCAAGATACCCCTGTAAGTAAGCTTTTCCATTTTTGTAGCTTCGAAACAGCTGCTGTCCATTCTGTAGCTGCTCATGAATAAATGCACCATTTTTCAATGCTAGTTTTAAAAATTTTGGCTCACCAAAAGCAAGGTACGCATCTACTAATCCTTTCAAAGCAATACCATTCCACCCGGTAAGTATTTTATCATCCAGGCCCGGCCTTATCCTGGTGCTTCTTTCGATCAATAATATTTTTTCGGCCTCCACTTGCAACTCTATAAAATCATCTTTAGCAATTCCTTTACTTCGGGCAAAATCATCAGCCGTCAAATGATTATGAAGAATGTTTTTACCATTTTCCCAGTTCCCTCTTTCGGTGATATTGTAAAATTCGAGCAGTAATTTCGCTTGCTCCGGGGAAAAGGTTTCCTGAAATATTTCACTTAATTCCGATTGGTGCCACACGTAGAATTTCCCTTCTTCACCCTCGCTATCGGCATCCAATGCGGCATAAAAGCCACCATCTTCATTCATCAGTTCTCGTTCTAAAAATGCAATAGACTGATAAACCACTTTCTTAAAAACCGGCTTTTCTAAAACGGTATAAGCTTCGGAATATAAGCTGATCAATTGCCCGTTGTCATACAGCATTTTTTCAAAGTGAGGCACCAACCAGTTGGTATCTACAGAATAGCGCGAGAAACCACCGCCTATTTGATCATAAATTCCACCTTTGGCCATCGATTCCAGGGTTAAGTCCAAATGCGCTAATGCTTCTTCCTTTTGGCTGAAATGATGGTAGCGCAACAAGAAAGACCAAATGGCCGGCATAGGAAATTTCGGTGCTTTGTTCATGCCGCCCTTGGTTTTATCAAATTTGGCAGCCAGTTTACTATAAGCATCATGCAGATTGTCCATGGCAAAAGCGGCATTGGTTCCCTCGATATTGTACTTGAGCAAGTCGGATGTACTTAAAGCTTGCGCAAATTTTTCTGCCGACTCATCCAATTGATCGCGATGTTCATTAAAAGCATTGGCCACATTTAGCAAAATTTGCTTCCATGATTGGGGCGGAAAATAGGTGCCGCCGTAAAATGGTTTTTGCTGAGGGCTTAAAAAAACATTGAGCGGCCAGCCACCTCCAATTCCCATGAGTTGCACCGAATCCATATAAATTTGATCCACATCGGGTCGTTCTTCACGGTCTACTTTTATACAAATGAAGTGTTCATTCATGATAGCTGCCAGTTCTTCATTTTCAAAAGACTCCCGCTCCATTACATGACACCAGTGGCAAGCAGAGTATCCAATGCTTACAATTATGGGTTTATCCTCTTTTTGGGCTAGTGCCAAGCTTTCCTCATTCCAGGCATGCCATTGCACGGGGTTATAGGCATGCTGCAGTAAGTATGGACTTGATTCGTTTATTAAAGGGTTGGCTTTCTTGTTGCTGCTCATTGTAATTGTTTTTTTAAAGCTTCTAATTCTTCCTCAACGGACAATTTATCCTTAAACAGCTGCAATTTTTGAATTGTTTTCTGTAAAAAATTTTGATGTTGAGTTGATCCAGGATAAAAAGGCTTATGCTGTATAGCCTGCCTTACTTTGTACCAATCTTTTATTAGTTGTTGGGTGCTTTCACTCATATAACGCTGCTGAAACTTTTGCCAAATGTATTCCTCTGCCATAGTACTCGGGTGTACAAGATCATCGGAATAGAAACGGTAATCGCGCAAATCGTCAATCATCATTTCGTAGCTGGGGAAGTAATCAATATGGCTAAAATTATCTACTAGTTCAGAACAAGCTAATCTCAAGGTGGCTTTGCTTATAGCGTTTTGAGAAAGACCATCTCGTGTGTGCCTCACTGGACTTACAGTAAAAATTATTTGCAAGTTAGGATTAAAACTTTGTAGCTGTTCAATAATTTTTGCCAATGGTGCTACTACTTCTTCTGTACTATTTAATCTACGGTTAAATTCTTTGGCCGATATTTTATGACAATTAGCTACTACTTTGCCCGATTGAACCCTTTGGTAAACAAAGGCTGTACCCAACGTTATCATTAACCATTTGGTGGTTTTTAAATAATGATGAGCTTCATTTATTTTTCTATTAATATGCATCTGCAACTCTTGTAGGGAAATGGCAGAAATGTCCCCATGAAAATAATAGTTGTAAAAAATGCCTTGATTGGATAAATAAGATTCCTCTTCAGGTAATTGTTGTTTTATGGTCATTTGTAATAAATTGGCTATAGAAGATGCATTGTATATAATTCCAAAAGGGTTTTTAAGAATAGGAAACTTATTGTCTAATAGTTGCTTACCTATAATTTGGGCAAAACAAGAGCCTATGGAAAAAATTTTTGACTGATGATCAATACGTTTTGCGTAAGGAATGATATTTATTTCTGTCCGAAACATTTCTAAATAATTAAATTGTCAATTGCATATTGCTTAATGAACAAAAACAAGGGATGATTGCTAAATTGTTGATTATTTTATTGTGTTTTAAAAAGTTTATTACATAATAACCAATTACAAATATAAATATTTGAATTATTAAAATGACTTATGCTGCAGTTGAAATACAGAAAGTTATTAAAAATCATTAAGTAAAAAAAGTATAATTAGAAATTAAAAGTAGCATGTTTACTACATGCGTACTTAATGGTAAAATGACTTGCAGCATATGATCTCTTGAAGCTGTAATTTTGAATATAAAAAATATAAAGTAATTCACCTGCGAAAATTTTGAAATTATGCTAAGCTTCTACAATTTCTGTACGCTACCAAGTGATGAACAATCGGACTTTATTTTGGATAATGGACAATTTTTATGTTCAATCGAAAAAAAAGATAATAAAATAGGGCTGTTTTATTTATTTGATTTCTACGTAGAGGTTTTTTACAATCATACATGCAAGTCATTGGTAAAAATAAGACCTTTTAGAGACACTAAAGATTTAAATCCTTATCTTGACGAAATAGAGCTGACACAATTAGTTCAGTAATCAATAGCCAGCAAATATTTCAAGTTCATTTTTAATCGAACTACAAGTTATCACATTCATACTTCTGCCATTTATATTTCATTACCATAAGTATAATAAATAGTATCTATAACTAATGAATTTAAATTCATGGCACGCTAAAATATAAATTAAGTACAATTTTGCCCCTTTTATAGTTTATGTTAGTTATCGGGATTCATGTTACAAACATAAAAAACTACCTTATCGATCATTATTAAATACGTGTAAGTTATTATTCAGTTTAGCTTCTGCTTTTATTTGTAATAATCGTATTTTTATTCCTTGAAATTATATTAAAAAAATACTATTGTAAATTGATAAAGATGGAACCACTATTGATTCAAGCAACTGAAACTACTCCAAATGTATCATTCGATGCAACTGATGGTTTAATGGAAATCAGAGGAGCATCTTTCGATGAAGATTCAACTGATTTTTATGAAAATTTAATACTATGGATTACCAAGTATAGAGAAAGGCCTAATAGTAATATCGTTTTAAATTTACACTTCAAATACTTGAACTCTAGCTCTACTTTATGTGTTTACGAACTTTTACGAGAGTTTGCTGAAATACAAAGCAATGGTTGTCAACTAACGGTCAACTGGTATTATGGGCAAGAGGATGAAGATATCAAAGATGCCGGTATAGAATACAGTGAATTGCTGCAAATTCCAATTAATGTAGCCGAAGACTCTTAATGCCAACCCAATATTTGATATTTATTTTTTCTTTTTGATGATAAAATATTTGGGCTTCTTAAAAAAAAATCAAGTCAATATTTTCTATTGACTTAAAAGGCATTAAATTTGTTATAATATTAGAAACTATATTTATTTTTGATTGGCATTTATAATATTTAAAAATTAGATCGTGATGAATGAAAATATATCAAGAAGAAAATTTATAAGTAGTGCAGGTGTATTGGCTGGTGGTATTGCTGTAGCAGCACCTGCAATGGGAAAGTTTGTAGTTGGAGCAAACGATAAAGTAAATATTGGTATAATAGGTACCGGTAGCCGGGGCAACTGGCTCAACAAGATTTTACAAAAGGTGCCCAATGCAGAAGTAGTTGCTTGTGCCGATATACTGCCTTCTCATTTGGAAAAAGGATTGGAAATAGCCTCCAAAGCCAAAGGCTACAAAGACTATAAAAAATTGCTGGATGATAAAAATGTTGATGCAGTAATTATTGCTACTCCTCTATCACTGCATACATCAATGGCAAAAGATGCTTTGGATGCTAATAAACATATTTACTTGGAAAAAACAATGACTCATGATATTTCCGGAGCCTTGGATTTGAGTCGTCTTGTGAAAAATTCTGATTTAACTTTTCAGGTAGGGTATCAGCATCGTTACAATCCTCTTTATCACAAACTTAAGCGGATAATTTCAGATGGCAACCTGGGTACAGTCACTCATACTTCAGCTACCTGGAACCGAAATGGCGATTGGCGCAGACCTGTATCAGATCCATCAATGGAAAAGCTGATCAACTGGCGCATGTATCTTGAATATAGCGGTGGATTGATGGCTGAATTAAGTTCTCATCAAATTGATATTGTAAATTATATTTTAGGCAAGTTGCCAAAAAGAATTACTGGTTTTGGTGGCATTGACTACTGGAAAGACGGTAGAGAAACCTATGACAATGTATACACTATTTTTGAATATGAGGATGGTGTAAAGGGCGAATACAATTCGCTTACAACGAATGCACATGAGGGCTTTGCCATAAAATTTTATGGAACCGAAGCTACTTTGGTGATAAGGAGTGAGCAAGGACACAAGGCGTATATATATATTGAACCTAAGAAATTGCGAGCAATGGAGCCTGAAGTAGATGCAGTATCTAGTGCTACCATGCAGTCCTGGGCGAAAGGAGAACCAATAGAAATAACTGTTGAGAACCAGCCAGACGGAGATGAAGGTCCAACCTCTGCAGCACTTGCACACTTTACCGAATGTATTAGAGGAAAAGAAAAAGTTATAGCCGATGTTGATTATGGCACCACCGGTGCAATTTCAGTGCATTTGGCTAATAATGCCATGCGAAACGGAACTATAGAAACCTGGAAGCCAGAATACAATATGTAAGGTTTACTGTTTGAAATAGAAAAACCTGGCTAATTGATTATAGGGATTATTGGGCAGGTTTTTTTTCGACATTACTTTCTGATATTAAAAGGTTCTTTAAGAATATTCTGATAGTTCCAGCCAGCGGTCTGATTTATTATCAATTTGTTTATTCAATTCCTCTATTTCCAGGCTCCACTTTGTTAAGTCTTCATGACTTCCTTTTCCACTATTAAGTTTAGCTACAATTTTAGCTTTGGCGTCTTCCAGAGTTGCTATTTCTTTTTCCAATTGCTTATATTCACGCTGCTCTTTAAAAGATAATTTTGTTTTTTCCTTGCTGCTGTCTAGTGTTTGTTTTTTGTTCTCTTTAGGTTTTCCAGCTGCCTTTTCTTCCCGTTCGCTTGACCACAATCGATGGTCGGTGTAGTTGCCTGGGAAATCTTTTATATTCCCTTCCCCTTCAAAAACGAAAAGATGATCTACAAGCTTATCCATAAAATAACGATCGTGAGTTACGATCATTAGGCAGCCATTATATTGCTCCAGGTAATCTTCCAAAATATTAAGTGTTACAATATCCAGGTCATTTGTAGGTTCATCCAGTATAAGAAAGTTAGGATTCTTAATTAAAACGGTAAGTAATTGTAATCGACGTTTTTCACCACCACTCAAGCGTTCTACATAATTATATTGCATGGCTGGTGAAAATTGGAAATGTAATAATAATTGAGAAGCAGTTAATTCATTTCCATCTGGCTTTTTTATTACTTCCGCGATATCCGTCACTACTTCAATTACCTTTTTATCATCAGGGAAAGAGATTTCTTGTTGCGTATAATATCCAATTACCGTATTTTGTCCAAGTTCTATCGATCCGGAATCCGGAGCAATTTTACCCGTCAGCATGTTGAGAAAAGTTGTTTTGCCGGTGCCATTTTTCCCGATCACACCTATTCTATCACTTTTTTTAAAGGTATAGCTAAAATTTTCAACTATTATCCGGCCAGGAAACGATTTTTGTAGATGCGCCAGTTCCAATATTTTTTTTCCCTGTCGCCGATCTATTACTTCCAGGTTTAGATTATCTTCCTTTTTACCCGAGGAGGCTTTGGTTTTTATATCTTCAAAAGCATCTATACGGTATTTGGCTTTTGTACCCCTGGCTTTGGGTTGTCTTCTAATCCAATCCAATTCTTTTCGCATCAGATTACGGGCTTTTTCTACTGCTTTAACTTGTTGTGTTTCCCGCTCATTTTTCTTTTGCAAAAAATAGCTGTAAGAACCGTGGTAGCTATATATTTTTCCCTGTTCTAGTTCCAAAATTTCATTGGTAATGCTCTCCAGAAAATAACGATCGTGAGTTACCATCAGCAATGTTTTCTGTTGAGTAGAAAATAAACCTTCAAGCCATTCAATCACATCAAGATCCAAATGGTTGGTAGGCTCATCAAGTATTAAAAAATCCGGGTCGGTAATCAATAAATTGGCCAACGCGATTCGTTTTTTTTGCCCACCACTCAAATGGCCAACTTTTTTATCCAATTCATACAGATTGAGTTTTCCTAAAATTTGTTTTACCTGACTTTCGTAATCCCAGGCCTGATGAGTATCCATATCCATCAGTAAATCTTGTAATTTTTGTTGTTGTTTCGCGTTGGGGTTGTCCAGGTTTATGTGAAATTCGTAATCCCTAATTAATTTCAATAAAGAATTGTCACCACTAAAAATAGCATCAGCTAATGTTCCTTCGGGGTCAAACTGAGGGTTTTGATCCAGGTATCCTATCGAAATGTCATTGCGAAAAGCTATGTTGCCATTATCAGGGCTTTCTTTTCCTGTGATAATATTGAAAAGGGTTGATTTTCCAGATCCATTAATACCAATTAGGGCAACCTTTTGTCCCTTATTAATACCAAATGACACATCGGTAAATAATACCCTTTCACTAAATGATTTTGTAACTGACTCAACTGAAAGATAATTCATGTTACAAAATTAGTAGGTTAAATGGATAATGTCAGGTTTATTAAAATTTGTTTGATGGTGTAATTATTAAAAACAGCAGTTTATTCATTATCGGCATTCATCTTAAGCCACACCAAGGCGGAAGTATTTTGACTTAACAGACAAAGATTATAGGGTTACTATAGTATCCTGATAATTTAACTAAATAATTCTTTTATGTCGTCCTGACTGAGTTGCTTCATAAAGCTGCTTTCGGAAGCGATCAATTCATCAGCGAGTGCTTTTTTCCTTTTTTGTAAGGCTAGTATTTTATCCTCTATGGTATCTTTACATATCATTTTATAGGCAAATACATGTTTATCTTGCCCAATTCTATGTGCTCGATCAATGGCTTGTTGCTCCACTGCAGGATTCCACCAGGGGTCCACCAGGTATACATAATCAGCAGCCGTAAGATTAAGGCCTACGCCACCCGCTTTCAAGCTTATCAAAAATATGCGAGTTTCCTCATCCTCTTGAAACTGTTTTACTTGCGCTCCCCGGTCTTTTGTTTTTCCATCGATGTAGGCATACTTTATTTTGTGACCTTCTAATTTTTGCTTGATGATGGAGAGCATTTTTACAAATTGACTAAAAATCAATATTTTATGTTTGCCTGTTTTTTCTTCCACGTGTCTCAGTAGCTCATCAGCTTTTATAGAAGCATCCCCATAATACTCTTCTGTATTGAGCAGAGCAGGGGAGTCACATATTTGTCGCAATTTCAAAATGCCATCCAAAATATTCATTTTAGAGTTTTCTAATCCGTCGGTGGCTATTTTCTCTACCAAAAATTCACGAATATTATCACGGAAGGTATTGTAAATCTGTCTTTGCTCTTTTTCCATTTCGCAATACAGTACCATTTCAGTTTTTTCCGGTAGTTCTTTCGCTACTTGCTCTTTGGTACGTCTCAAGATAAAAGGCTTTAAAATATCTCGCAATTGCGATAATTTTTCCTGATCCTCAAGCTTATCTACTGCAATAGCAAAGTTGTTTTTGAAACTATTTAAAGACCCCAGCAATCCGGGATTGACAAAGTTCATTTGCGCGTAAAGTTCCACGGTATTATTTTCTACCGGAGTACCCGTGAGTACAAATCGATGCTTTGCCTCGAGTACCATACAAGCTTTGTAGCGTAGCGATCCTGGGTTTTTAATGGCCTGCGATTCATCAAGTACTGCTACAGTAAAAATAAATGATTTGAAGAGTTCGATATCATTTACCAGTGTACCATAAGAAGTAAGCACTATATCTGAAGCTTGCCAGGCATCTGTTGAGTTAGGCCTGCCAATACCCCAATGAACAGTAAAAGATAGGTCCGGGCAGAACTTTTCTATCTCATTTTGCCAATTAAAAATGAGTGTAGTAGGACAAACCACCAAAAATTTATGCCCCTCCTTTGGTTTTTCTTCTTTCAACCTTTGGAAAAATGCCAGCATCTGCAAGGTTTTACCTAATCCCATATCATCTGCCAGGCAGCCTCCCCATTCAAATTGCTCAAGAAAATTGAACCAATTGAGCCCCCCTAGCTGATAATCTCGTAGGTCAACATTTATATTTTGGGGTACCGATACATCTTCTATTTTGTCGAAGGTATAAAGAAGTTTTTTCTTTTCAGCCAATTCTAGTTGCAGGCTTTCTTCTTTTTGCAATTGATCTTGATAAAAGCGTTCAATCATCAGGAAATGAGTTTTAGGTAAACGTAGGCTTTTATCATTTACCTTACCCATTTCCAGAGCCAGACTGAATTTTTTGAACCATTCTTCCGGGAGCACTCCCAGGCTGCCGTCATTTAACTTTACATAGTGTTGCTTATTTATAAATGCTTTACGCAAATCTTTAAGATCAACAGTTTGCTCACCATAGCTGATTTCAAAATCCATATCAAACCAATTGATGCCAGATTTTACCGTGTAGCTTATTTTAGGTCTATTAGGATTATACTTTACTGCATTAAGTTCTTTCAGGCCATAAATTTCAAAATCTTTTTCCTGGCAGCGCTGATAAAAATCCATAAACCAGAAATTTCGTAAAACTTCATTTTGATGGATATAAAAATAATCAAGAAAACTATCAGCTTTAAAATTGGGGTGTAATGAGGCAATAAAGAGGCGTAATTCTTTTTCAAATGAAATATCCCTCTTCAGTTCCATAAGCTTGCCTCCTTTTCTAATCACACTTTTTTCAACATTGCCATCAGCTACAAACTCATACTCATCGTACGCAACTACTGGGCTTATTATTAAAAAGGGGTCTGATTCAGAAAGATATATTTTAGCTACTGGCATTATACTAATTGTTTTTGATTTACTAGCCATACGTAAAGTGCTTTTTTTATTAATCTCTTGCAGTAAATTTTCAATCTTTGTATTGTTGCTATACTTACTAAAGTATTGCTCTCGATGGTCATCAAAATCAAATTGCTCAAATAACGAGTAATCCCGATAGGAGTTCCAACCAATAAATTGTTTGTTTTTTATTGGAATATAATGATGTTGAGGAAATGATTTGACGGGTATCGTTTCATTGCTGCTTTGTTTATAGCATCGAAGTTGAAAAGCTAATGCATTCTCTTTTTCATTTAAAATTACTTCTGCCTTAAGATCATCGTTCTGTAATTCTAAGTCTACTAATTCAGTAGCCTTTATATCATCTCCGGCAAAATAAGGTTCTATAAATATTTGTAACCACTGGTCACGTAGCTTATTGATAAGTTCCTTAAAATCTTGATAATACTCATAGTTAAATTGGAAGTTAATATTTTCTTCCGTCAAGTTTTTCCGCTCATTTAACTGTTTTTGCTTTCTTAAATGAATTGCCTGAGCTATAAATTGCCGGGTTTCAGGAGTTAATAGATGCTCAAATTTTTCTGGTATGGTATAGATATCATCAATTTCTGTCATTTTGCCGATCAACTTTGATTTATTAGCAGAGAACTTTCCTATTAATGGAATAATTTCCGGAAGCCAATCATTTGCGTACACGGCAAATGTAAGCGTATGGTCATATCTTGCAGTCTCTTTACTCTCCAGAGAATCCTCATCGGAATGCCAGCCGGAGAAGAAATTTTCAAATTTACTTATGTCTGCCAGTGGTTGGTTTTGATAAACCAGTTCTGCCTCGAAATCATCATTAAGCACTACCTCCAACTCATCTACAATGGGGTCTTCAGGGTCAACTTTGGCTTTTATTAGTAATTCCGGTTTTTGTTTGTCAATTTCAAATAATTGATAAAGAGCACGAGAACCATATTTATTTTTCAGGAAATATAATGCAGCAGTTATATATTCGCAATTTTGCATTTGTCCACAACTGCACAATGCCTCCACTTTCTTAGCATGTTTTTTTAAGCGAAAGTTTACTTCAATAGCCCGGTTATCCAATATTGAAAAACTAAAATGTTCTTTTCCGGCATTTTCATTAAGTTTTAGTTGATCGTTTTTTACAAGCTTTTCAGCTATTTTTAGGCTTTTTTCATCTGCAGTATCCTCAATGGCAAAATTTTCGATGTCTAGTTTTGTGATGGTAAACTCTACATGATGTACCCGATTTCTTTGTTGTTTTTGTAATTTATCTTTTAATTGAAATACTGCCGCGTAAATATGCTTACAGATAGGACCGGAGAAAGAACAGGTGCAACTGCGCTGTATATTTTTGCCTCTTAAAATTAAATTTACCAGGTACCGTTTGCCTGATTTATCTAATACATAACAAAAATAAGCACTGTCATTTACCTGCTCTATTTTATACACGGAATCTTTTAAATACAACTGTTTACCGCTTTCAAAAATATAATCGCCTTCCTGTATCACGAGGAATTGCTCTAGCGCCTCTACCTGTAAAATTTCTTGGTAATTCATAACCTGCAAAATTATCTGATTAGGAGGGTAATGTGAAGAAATGCTTAAGATTTTTAAATTAAATTTATTATTAATAGTTCCTCAATGAAATTATGAACCAATTACAGCAATGGCTGAAAGCAGTAGTTGAGTATAATGTGTATATTTTTTTAAACTTTATTTTTCGTTTTGAAAAAATAAATCTAACTTTGTACTCCCAAATTCGAGGGGGATACAATCCAAATTCGATTGGGATACAAAATTGTCCGATGGTGTAACTGGCAACACGTCTGATTTTGGTTCAGAAGAGTCCAGGTTCGAGCCCTGGTCGGACAACAATCAACTAAGAAATCCCGATCCCTTTTCGGTATCGGGTTCTTTATTTTAAGTGATTTGATTATTATAAAAATGATGGTATAAGGCGATCTCCTCTATGGCTGATGTCAAAATATTTTCTGGAACTAATACATTTTACCTGGCAGAAAAAATTGCTCACAACTATGGTAAGCCATTAGGGCAAATGGAAGTTCTGAGATTTAGTGATGGAGAAATAACTCCTTATTTCACTGAGTCTGTTCGAGGAAGTCATGTTTTTTTAATCCAGTCTACTTTTGCACCAGCCGACAATTTAATGGAACTATTGCTGATGATAGATGCTGCTCGCAGAGCCAGCGCAAAATACATCACTGTAGTAATTCCTTATTTTGGTTATGCCCGGCAAGATAGAAAAGACAGGCCTAGAGTAGCCATTGCAGCTAAATTAGTTGCAAATTTACTTACAGCTGCAGGGGCACAGCGTTTGATGACCTGTGATTTGCATGCCGGCCAAATTCAGGGGTTTTTCGATATACCAGTTGACCATCTGGATGGCTCTTATATTTTTGTGCCGTATTTACGCACATTAAAGTTAGAGCGCTTGGTTTTTGCTTCACCTGATGTAGGAGGTACCAAGAGAACCAGGCATTTTGCCCAGCTGATGGGAGTAGACATGGTTGTTTGTGATAAGCATAGAGGTAGAGCTAACCAAGTGGAGTCAATGCAATTGATTGGGGATGTAGAAGGTGCGGATGTTGTATTAGTAGATGATTTAATTGATACCGGCGGAACTTTAAGTAAAGCCAGTAGTTTGATAAAAGAAAAAGGAGCCAGATCAGTAAGAGCCATTTGTACCCATGCCATACTTTCTGGCGATGCTTTTGAAAATATTGAAAATTCAGAATTGGAAGAATTGGTGGTAACTGATACAATTCCTTTAAAAAGAGAAAGTGATAAAATAAAAATAATTGGTGTAGCTAGCATGCTAGCCAAAGGAATTAGGAAGGTACACGACAATGAATCAATTAGTTCATTGTTTATTAATGGAAAGAATAATTATTAAAAAGTATTAATACTACAAGAAGATGAAAACCATAGAGATTATAGGTTATAAAAGAGAAGACTTAGGAAAACAAAAAGCAAAAAAAATCAGAAATGAAGGTTACGTGCCATGTGTGATGTATGGTCAAAAAGATCACGTTCATTTCTCCGTTCCTATGATTCTCTTTAAAGAATTGGTTTATACTCCCGAAGTTTATTTGGTTGACGTAAATATTGAAGGAGACGTATATCAGTGTGTACTTCAAGATATCCAGTTTCACCCGGTAAGTGAAATGATTCTGCACGCAGACTTTTTAAAGATGGAAGAAGATAAGCCGGTGAAAGTTAATATACCGGTTAGGTTTGAAGGTACTTCTCCCGGGGTGGTAAAGGGTGGCAGGCTTATGCCAAAGTTACGATATGTAAAAATAAAGGCGTTGCCTAAAGATCTACCTGACTTTATCGTGGTAAATATCAGTAAAATGGATATGGGTAAGTCATTTAAAGTAAGAGATTTGAAAGCCGCTGATTTTGAAATATTAAACAGCCCGCAAGTTTCTATTGCAACAGTAGAAACGCCAAGAGCGATGCGTGGTTTGGGTACAGCTGCTGAAGAGGAAGCTGAAGAAACTGCTGAAGCTACGGAAGAATAGTATTTAATAATTAAGAATAAAGCATAAGACTGACTTAGGTGTGATATAATATCTGCCTGGTTCAGTCTTTTTTATTTGTATAAATAAAATCATGAAATATTTAATCGCTGGCTTAGGAAATATTGGGGCAGATTATGAATTGACCCGACACAATATTGGTTTTTTGGTATTGGATAAAATGGCAGACGAGTTTTCTTCTTCTTTTGAACAAAATCGCCATGTTTTTAAAGCAGAAGTGAAAACTAAGGGGCGCACATTTCACCTCATAAAACCTACCACTTATATGAATTTAAGCGGTAAAGCAGTTGCTTACTGGCTAAGAGAATTAAAAGTGCCCGTGGAAAATCTATTGGTCATTTCAGATGATATTGCCTTGCCATTTGGAAAATTGCGAATGCGTGCCAAGGGTTCTAGTGCCGGACATAACGGATTGGGCAATATTGAAACTTTTTTAGGCTCCAGCAAATATCCAAGGCTTAAGTTTGGCATAGGTGATGACTTTCCCCGTGGAGGGCAAGTAAATTATGTATTGAGTAGGTTTAGCAAACAAGAATTTGAGGAGCTACCCGGTAGGATGGATAAAGCCATAGAAATGATCATAAGCTTTGGAACTATTGGAATAAGTAAAACCATGAGTCAATTTAATGATTAAGCTAAAATAAATCAGAAACCTTTGCTAACGTTATAAAAAAGTAACTGTTAATTAGCTTTCCAGGCCACCGGTTAGCAATTAAAATCAATTCCGTTGAATGGTCTTTCTCAAAACTTGAAAAAGATATAAATTTTCCTCGAATATCTTGAGATAAATATTTCACTCAGCAAATTTGTAATTAGTGAAATTTAATGATAAATAGAATATTTGAATATTAGCAAGTATTTACTATTCATAAATTTAACGCTAATGAATGGAAAAAAATGCTGTAAAAAGAAGAATTTGCAGACCTTACGTCAAGATTTACAGCAAATTAGTAAAAAAAATATTAGGTGATAGTAGATGATTAAATGTAAGTTTTCACTTCTTCTTTGAGCGTCTCAAAAATCTCTTACGCTTTGGCGGGCAAGTATCTGCCCAATTGCACTTAAAGCTTGATAATAAGCTGTTTATATAGCAAAACACGTTTATAGTAACCCTTGTTAAATTGTATAAAACATAGAAATAATTGTAGTATTTAATTTTTGTATAGGGGTATAGAATGTACAAAAGGCAGCCTTATTTATAATTTTTTTTCAAAAATATATCTGTATTATTAGGGTCTTAAATAACAACCTAATATGTGAAAATATGAAAAAATTAATAATTAGCTTATTTTTCATGCTATGTGCATTTGTTCTTTACAGCCAGGAAATACCCCAACATGCTTACAAAGTTTTGCAGGATGAAAATGGTGACTTGTACTGGAATAAGAATTTGCCCGTATATATAGCATTAATGCCTTCCCTTGATTCGGCAGGTGGTCAATACGTTTTAAAAAAAGATGTACCGGTGAATAGAGTAGAAGAGTACTACTTTGATACGGAAGGCCCTAACTGGATCAGGAGCCGATGGGAAACTGATCAAGCTTCTCATGAAACTTTATTGCCGAGAAGAGAGGTGCTTTATAAGGTATATGCAGACAGCAAACCACCAAATACTACTGCAGATTTTCAATCAAAGGAATGGGTAGAAGTACAAGGTAAATATTATTACAGCCCCGATTTACTTATTGATTTAAATGCTAATGATGCAGTGTCGAAAGTTGAAAATTCTTACTTTTCATTAAACAATGCAGCTTATGAAACTTACAACGGCTCATTTACTCTTGCTCCGGATAAGGATTATTTGATGAGGTTTTACTCCCTGGATCGGGTAGGTAATGCCGAAGAGCCACGGCAGAGTCATACACAGGCTTTTTACGTAGATGGAACTGCTCCTACAACCACCTTCAACGCTACTGAACCCAAAATAGATGACATCTATTCACCTAAAGCTTTCGTTACTCTTGATAGTGATGATGGACCAGGATCAGGAGTTAAGACTATCTATTATAACATAGATAACGACAGACCCAGCACCTATTTAAAAGGGTTTAATTTACAAACATTAAATGATGGCCCTCATCGTATTACTTATTACGCTGACGATAAAGTAAAAAATGTTGAAGATCAAATCGTCTATGATTTTTATGTAGACCGTATTCCTCCCGATGTGCATGTAGATGTAATTGGAGATAAATATAATGATTATGTTTCTCTACGCACTACTTTTGAATTGCCTGCTACAGACAATAAAGCGGGAGTAAAAGAGACTACTTACAAATTACAATCAAATAGTTTTGAAGTTTATGCCGATCCTATAAAAATTGATCACATGAAAGAAGGTATATATAATATTGACTACATAAGTACAGATAATGTGGAAAATAGTTCGTATACTAAAACGCACAAATTCATACTGGATACGCATGCTCCAAAAATTGAATTTAAAATAGATGGACCTCAGTATCTTACCAGAGACACTGTTTATATCAGAGATATTTCTACAATAAAACTTGATCCTTATGATATTGGTAAATATAAATCCGGCTTTAGAGAAGCATTTTATACTTTGCCTAATGCAGAAGAACAGTCTTATGTAGCACCTTTCAGTTTTACAGAAGAGGGATTGCATAGGGTAAATGTAAGAGCATTGGATCAGGTAAATAATGAAGAAGTAGAGGAGCTCGATTTCTTTGTAGACAATACTCCACCGGAAATATTTTTCCACTATAGCATTGATCCAATAGGTAAAAAGGTGGTAATGTCGGATACTTTTGATATTTACCCTAAAAATGTTCAAGTTTATCTTGCGGCAACAGACGAATATGTTGGCACTCACAAAATCTTCTATTCCTTAAATAATCAACTAGATAAAGAATATATGAGGCCCGTTACTAATTTTAAAGGAGGTATCAATATTGAAGTAAAAGTTACTGCTATAGATAAATTAGGTAATGAAAGTGAGGAAGTTTTCACTTTCACCACCGAAGATTTAACCGTAGCAACGCAATAACGTAATAACCATTAATCATTTTATGACGAAAAGCCGTCTAATCTTTATTTAGGCGGCTTTTTCTTGTTTTTTTTCACACAACCCGCATATGTAAGTATTCATTTTAATTTAAAGTGACTGATTTGTCGATCTAATTTATTTTTACCACAAATAAAATACATCAAATGGTAACGAAACCTCCGGCAGTGAGATTGACAAATGATGAAATCACCATTTTTAGCTGCAAAAAATAAATAGGCAACGTGTCCGACTTTGGCGGATGACGATGCCACATTACCGCATTGCAAATGCTTGGATTTATGCATCCGGGTTACAAACCCGGACGAGCATAGTTTTTAAAGACTTGAAGC
>CAZQEZ010000010.1:0-50843 GCA_964592475.1 uncultured Roseivirgaceae bacterium | reverse complement strand
TAGCCTATATTTTTTATTGTCATAAAATTTCATAATTCTCGAAGCCCTTTTTAAGTGCTTCGAGAATTATTATAATCTCTAAAAAATAAATTACAAAAAATCAGTCATTTTAGATTCCTGATTACTGGCTTCTGCTCCTTTCAATTCTTTCTTTATATTCCCATCTTTTTACCCACTCGTCTAGATAGGGCTCGTAGCGAGGGTCTTTCATCCAGGTATGATCTCTAGAAGAGTCAGTAACTACGCCCTCCGGGTAGTCCAGGCCTTTAATGCTAATTTCTACTGTCTCGTCCCATTTTTTGTAAGTTGAAATCATCGATTCATATATGTCCGGATATTGGTCTGACACATCTGTACTTTCCAAGGGATCACTGCTGAGGTTGTACAATTGGTATATACCAGAGTCACGATTTTCAGTGAATATTTTAAAATCATTATTTACTAATGCACCGCCATTGCTATAGCGAAAAGGAATAGGTTGTTCTCTTTTAGCCACACCCTCTTCTTCCTGCCAAAGTTTTACCAGTGACTGTCCGTCTTGTGGTTGTAGCATTACTGTATCGGGTAGTTGAATAATACTGGCTATGGTAGGGAAAATATCCATAGTAGACGCTGGATATTTTGTAATGGCAGGCTTTACTTCAGCTGGCCATTCAATAATAGCTGGTACTCTTATGCCTCCTTCATATAAAGATCCTTTGAAGTCGCGCAAATTACCTACAGTACTAGGCTCTATATCGTGTAGTCCTCCGTTATCACTACAAAACCAGATAATGGTATTATTTGCAATGTTTAATTGACGAAGTTTATCTCTAATCATACCTAAACTCCTGTCAAAGGCTGCAATTTCACCATGCTGATTGGCACTGATTTCATTTAAGTGATCGTAAGGAGCCCTATCTTCCTGAGTTGCTTTCATCGGCCTATGAGGAGATCCATCCCATATTACTGCAAAAAATGGCTTTTGGTTGGTCATGCTTTTTTCAATAAACTCGATTGCCTGTGCCGCTATTATTTCTGAAGTAGTTCCTTTAAATTCCTTGAATTCTCCGTTGTCACTCATCAATGGATCAATATCAAAAAAATTGGTAACTGACACCCAATCTTCAAAACCAAATGCACCCGGACTATAAATATCATCGTCAAAAATAGGCACACCTGGCCCCCTTAAGCCATTAAGATGCCATTTGCCAAAATGACCCGTGGCATAGCCAGCATTATTTAATGCTTCCGAAAGTGTCTTTTCTTGTCTACGCAGGGCAAAGCCGTGGGTATAAACACCTGTACGGTCATGGGTGCGCCCAGTTAAAACAGAAGCCCTCGTGGGTGAGCAAACAGGTCCAGCTGCATAAAATCTGTCGAAACGCAAACCATTCGCGGCCATTGAGTCAAGATTTGGAGTTTTTAGTACCGGATGATTGTAGTATCCGGTTTGAGCCCATCCCTGATCATCGGTCATAATCAGAATTATATTGGGACTGGTTTCCGCTGTTTGTTTTTGTTCTTGATTATTACAAGAAAATAATGCAAGTACAATAGCAATGGCAAATAATTTTTTAATCATAATTAATGGAATTTTAATTTACTGCAAATTATAATATTTTTCTAATATATAATAGTGTATTAACTTATTCTACTCCAATTTACCGAGTGCTTGCGTTGCTTGTTTATTTGTGCTTTCACTTTAGCATGTTCGGGTTTTACCAGCTGGGGATCATCATCCAAAATTTCAATAGCTGCTGAACGCGCGACTTCTAAAATTTTATTGTCTTTGGCTAAATCGGCAATGAGTAAATCCATAATGCCACTTTGTTGAGTACCCATCAAGTCTCCAGGCCCTCGTAGTTTTAAATCTGTTTCTGAAATATCAAATCCATTATTAGTTCTCACCATAGTATCAATCCGGATTTTTGCTTCTTTGCTTAATTTAAATCCAGTCATAAGTAGGCAATAAGATTGTTCAGCTCCACGGCCCACCCTACCCCTTAGCTGATGCAACTGAGATAAGCCAAAACGTTCCGCGTTTTCAATAATCATTACCGAAGCATTCGGCACATCAACCCCTACTTCTATTACGGTAGTCGCGATCATAATTTGGGTTTCCTTATTCAAAAAGCGTTGCATTTCGTATTCTTTGTCTTCGGATTTCATTCGCCCGTGAAGCAAGCTCAAATTATATTCCGGAAAAGCCCGACGAATACTTTCATAACCATCTTCCAAATTTTTCAGATCCATTTTTTCCGATTCTTCTATTAATGGATATACAATGTATACTTGCCGGCCTGCTTTTATTTGTTCTCTCATAAAGCCAAATACTTTAAGCCGGTGCGAGTCAAATCGATGCACGGTTTCGATAGGCTTACGGCCCTTTGGTAATTCATCAATTGTAGATACGTCCAGATCGCCATACAAAGTCATGGCGAGGGTACGAGGTATAGGAGTGGCTGTCATTACCAGCACGTGCGGATAATGGCCTTCGTTCTTCGCCCATAGTTTTGCTCGCTGGGCTACCCCAAATCTGTGTTGTTCGTCAATTACTGCCAGGCCCAAATTTTGAAATTTCACCACTTCTTCCAAAAGTGCATGGGTGCCAACTAAAATATTTAAAGTACCTGCTTCGAGTGCTGCATGCAACTCTCTTCGATTTTTTTTCCTGGTAGAGCCTGTAAGCAAGGCAATGTTAAGGGATAGTTTTTCCGTAAAATATTTTAGATTTCGGTAGTGCTGCTCTGCCAATATTTCAGTAGGCGCCATCAATGCCGCCTGTGCTCCACTACCAATTACCAGCAGCATGCAAATAAAAGCAACAATTGTTTTGCCACTGCCTACATCTCCCTGCATCAATCGATTCATTTGACTACCACTTTTCATGTTGGCATAAATTTCCTTGATCACCCTTTTCTGTGCATCTGTTAAATCGAAAGGTAAATGATTATTATAAAAATTGGTAAGCAGACCTGCTTCTTTAAATACTTGTCCCTTAAATTTTTCGACTCGGGTCACTTTCATCATAAGCAGCCTCAGTTGAATGTAAAAAAACTCTTCGAATTTTAGTCGAAACTGAGCTTTTTGTAGGTTAGCAGGGCTTTGTGGAAAATGAATATTAAACAATGCTTCAAATTTTCCCAAGAGAGCAAATTGTGCCAAAAGCTTATCCGGAAGTGATTCATTGACATGGCTTCTGGCTATTTGAAGCAAGGTAGCCATCCACTTTCCAATGTTTTTACTGTCAATAAATTTATTCTTCAGCTTTTCGGTAGTAGAATATATTGGCTGTAGGTAACTAGCTTTGTCATGTGCAGGAGAATAAATTTCTAATTCCGGATGAGCAATATTTATAGTACGATTGTAAAAATTGGGCTTACCAAATACAACATATTGAACTCCGGACTGAAGCTTCTTTATTACGTATTGAATTCCTTGAAACCATACCAGTTCAATTTCGCCTGTGCCATCTCCAAGGTAAGCTACTAATCTTTTTTTGTATTTGCTGCCTACAGTTTCGAGGTGCTTTATTTCACCAATAATTTGCACATGTGGAATTTGTCTTTTGCTGCTATATTCATCGAAAAAAAGGTTTTTCACCTCTTTTATTGAATAGAATTTGGTGCGGTCTTCATATCGGAAAGGGTAATGTTGGATAAAATCGCCGAATGTAAAAATATCTAATTCTTGGTTAAGCAGTACAGCTTTTTGAGGGCCTACTCCTTTCAGAAATTCTATACTGGTACGAAAAAATTCAGGCATTGGGTTCTTCTAACTTGGGTAGTTTTTCTATGGGAAAATTTTCTTTCCAGTTTAAGGTATTTAAAATATGGATCATATCTTCCTGCATATATTTTATTACCGGTAATAGGGAGTCATTTTGAGTAGCTGTTTTAAAATATAATGCCGCGCGAAGAAAGTTCATGGTACTGTCAGTAGTATAAAATTGAAACTGACTAGGCACCTCGCCTGAGAGTTCTGCCACAATAGCTAAATTGCCATTATTGAGCGGAACTACTTGTTCATCTATGGCATATGCTTTTTGCTTATGCTTACTGGTAAGCTTATAAGCTGTTTCATAATATTCTCGCAATATTTTTTCATCATTATGTGTGGCCTTATAAGTTATTTCAATGGTTGCATCGTAATACGGGTAGTAGAGCTCTATCCAATATTTTTCAGCAATCCAAGAAGAGTCTCTTAGTAGCCTTGCATGTTTTGATATTTCAAATTGATAAGGAAAAGTGTCGGGCAAAGACACATATTGTTGGGGCAGCATATCAATGCGATTATAACCCTTTGGTTTGGGCAAATAATCTTGTTTGCAGCTCCAGAAGGCGGCACTTAAAACCAACATTATAAATAGTAACACTATTTTTTTCACGTTTTATTAGTTTTAGTCACAGGTTTGGCTTGCATAAGCACTCTTACGCGCTTAATTCTCTTATTATCTACAGCCACTACCGTAAATAAGAATCTTTCGTACCTTATTTTATCGCCTGCACGAGGTAATTTATTGTTTATTTCAAGCATTAATCCACCCAAAGATTCACTTTCGCCTTTTACTTCTTCAAATATGGAAGGGTCTTCATTTATAATTTTACAAAAATCGTTAAGCGTAGTTTTTCCTTCAAACACGAATGTATTTTCATCCAGCTTGTTGTAGGCTATTTCATCTTCATCAAATTCATCATTTATTTCACCTACTATTTCTTCAATAATATCCTCCATTGTAATTAAACCGCTAGTACCGCCATATTCATCTACTACAATGGCCATATGGACACGCTTTTCCTGGAAATCTTTTAGCAGGTCATCAATTTTTTTACTTTCAGGCACAAAATAGCCATGTCGCAATAGTTTTTGCCAATTAAATGTCTCGTCATTATCAATATAAGGCAACATATCTTTGATATAAAGTATGCCTTCAATTTTATCGATTGTTTCTTTATAAATAGGAATTCTTGAATAGCCTGTTTTATTTATCTTATCCATCAATTCATGAAAATCAAGTTCAATATCAAAAGCAGTAATATCAAGTCTTGATTTCATTATTTGCTTTACCGATAAGGTGCCGAAATTCACAATTCCTTTTAGTATATCTTTTTCTTCTTCTGTTGCTTCTTTTTCGGTAGTAATTTCAAGCGCCTGGTTTAATTCATCTACTGATATCGTATAACCTTTTTTCTCTATTCTTTTTTCAAGAATATTACTAAAGCTCATTAGTAAAAAAGTAAGTGGCTTTAAGGTATATTGAGCTAAACTTAACAGTAGTGATGTCTTTTTGGCAAAACCAATATTATTTTGGTTAGCATATACTTTAGGTAATACTTCACCAAAAAATATAATAGCGATAGTAACAATCATGGTGAGTACAGCTACAATGACTCCTTCTTCTGCTTCGGCTCCATAAATTTGCCAGGTTAGAAAAGTAGATAGGGTAACTATCGCTACATTCACCAAATTATTTAAAATAAGAATATTGGCTAGTAACCTTCTCGGATTTTTAATTAAATTGTATATCCGGCTTTCAATAGGATCTTTACTTTGCTTAAACTGGCTGATCTGATTAGCATTAATAGAAAAAAAAGCAACTTCTGATCCTGATATCAAGCCAGACATGAATAAAAGCACAATTAATACTAACGCGTTAATTGTGTAAAATATCACGGATGATGATACCAATTGTAATAAAATAAAAACGAGCGTCTCAGGATATGGGTCGTCCAATGCTATTATATTTCAGGTAAATATTAAAATGGAAGATCATCTGTTTCTTCTTCCGCTGAATCAACACCGGAATTAGTAGGTTCGTACCTGCTGTTATTATCAGACCCTGAATTACTGTAACCTCCTCCTTCATTATCAGAGCGGCTTCCCAGCATTGTCATTTCTCTACCTACTACTTCGGAAATGTATTTTTTTACACCATCTTTATCTTCATAGCTTCTGGTTGTAATTTTTCCCTCTACATATATTTGGTTGCCCTTTTTTAGGTATTTTTCAGCAATTTCTGCAAGAGGAGTCCATAATACTATATTGTGCCATTCGGTATTTGTCACTCTCTCTCCGTTTCTATTTTTGTAAGTTTCGCTGGTGGCCATAGAAAAATTTGCAACTGCTCTTCCGTTATCCAAATGTCTTATTTCAGGGTCTTTGCCCAAGTTCCCAACTAAAATTACTTTATTTACTCCTGCCATAGTTTTATAATTTGTTTTTGTACAAAAATAATTATTTTTTCCAAAAATAGGAACTAATAACTTAAATCACTCAGAAAGTTACTAATAAGCTTTGGTTTAGGCAAATTTTCAATTTGATCTTCGTCATAAAGAACTAGTTGATGCTTCTTAGTAAAAAGGGACGGCAGTGGTTTTGCCAGATTTACCACAAAGAAACGTGCAAAAATATGCTGATGTGTAAGTACATGCTTATAAGACGGGGATTCTAAAGCTAAATTGGCCTGTTTATTATTAATATCAATTTCTTTGCTAAGATGGCGATAATGAAGCCCTTCTTCTTTCTCTATCATATAGAAATCAAATAATTGCCTCCATACATCCTTATGCTGCCTTTGTTTCATGTAAAATTTATTTTGATAACTATACACTATATAATAGAAGTATCTTTTACTTATTTTCACCTTTTTCAAATTCACCGGAAGTTGTCGCTGCAAATCATTATTATAGGCATAACATTGTTGGCTAAAAATGCAGTCACTGCATTTAGGCTGTGGCTGACAAACAGTTGCTCCAAACTCCATTAAAGCCTGGTTATAGCTGTCGGGGGCTTCTTTTGGTAGCAGCTGTAGCGAATACTCGGCAAAAGTATTTTTGGCTTTGTGCGATGAAATATCTTGCTTAATACCAAATATTCTGCTCATTACTCTATACACGTTTCCATCTACCACGGGTACTGCTTCTTTATAGGCAAAACTGGCAATGGCCGCGGCAGTATAATCACCAATTCCGGGTAACTTTTTCAATTCTGAATAAGACTTGGGCCATTTACCGTGGTGCTTCTGCTGTAATATTTTAGCACAATTGTGTAAATTACGTGCCCGGGAGTAGTATCCAAGCCCTTGCCATTCACGTAAAACTTCATCTTCAGAGGCTCGAGCCAAATTTTCCAAATTAGGAAATCTTTTGATAAACCTTTGGTAATAAGGCAATCCCTGCAACACTCGTGTTTGCTGCAATATGATTTCAGAAAGCCAAATGCGATAGATATCGTTAGTATTTCGCCAAGGAAGATCTCGCTTGTTCTTTTCGTACCATTCGATTAATCTTGCAGAAAATGATGATTGATCCAATATGAAAACCTTTTAAATAAATACAATAACATTTTATGTACTTTATTATAAGAATTTTGTTTTTAAATATCTCAGGATGCATTTAATTTTAAGTTTCAAAAATAATTGGTTATTAGATCATTAGGAATATTTTAAACTAAAATTCAAAAGTAGTGACAAAAGCAGACGTAATCTCTCAAATTTCCGAACAAACAGGAATTGACAAGGCAGACGTACAAACTACCGTCGAAGCTTTTTTTTCGGTAATTAAAAACTCAATGGCCGATGGCGATAATGTATATGTCAGAGGTTTTGGTAGTTTTATTAACAAGAAAAGAGCTAAGAAAATAGCCAGGAACATTTCAAAAAATACTGCTATCGTAATTGACGAGCATTTTGTACCTTCGTTTAAGCCATCAAAGGTATTTATTGAAAAAATAAAAAATAGTAGCAAAGTAGGTATAGAATAATTGTTTTTTCGTCATACTTTTGGCCTTCTTTTTCGTTATATGATCCGGAAAGCTCAAAAAATATGTTGAAAATAAGAATTATTTTAGTTATACTTACTATTGGCCTCATTTTTTTATTATACAATTTACCAAAAGTAGTGGTAGAAAACGATGAGGAAGCAATATCGAAAGAAAATTCGGAAAACAACAGTGTTACATCCTTAGAGGATGATAATGCTGTTGCTTTATTGCCAAAAACCAGCAATTTTTCATCTGCCGACCTATCCGCCATTTCAAATCTCAGACAAAATTATCTAAGTAGTGCAAATACAGAAAAAAGTACTATATTTGCAGACTCTTTGGCAACCCTTTATGCTGCTAAAGGAGAATATGATAGTGCCGTTTGGTTTGTAGATCAAATAGTACCATCTTCCAATTGGCAAAATAACTTTAAGGCTGGAAGTATTTACTATCAAGCTTTTGAAAATGCCATGGATGCGGAGAAAGCTTCTGCGTATAGTCAGGAAGCTCAAAAATATCTGGAGAAGGCCCTGGAGGAAAATCCGGAACTGCTTTCTGCTAAAACAAGGCTTGCTATGACTTATGTAGCATCGCCTAATCCGATGCAGGGAGTGACAATGCTTAGAGAGGTATTGCAAGATGATCCTGACAATCAGGAAGCATTATATTTTATGGGAATGCTTTCAGTGCAGTCAAGCCAATATGATAAAGCATTGGAGCGTTTCAAGAGGTTACTTGAATTAGATTCGGGTAATCATCAAGCCAGGTATTTGCTTGGTCTGAGTTATATTAATACAGGGCAAATAGAAGAGGCAAAAAAACAATTAGAGCTATTATCGGATTTAAATAATAACCTGGAAATAGTAACAGCGGCCCAAAATTTGCTGAGTGAAATAGAAAAATAAAAAAACATTTATATAAAATATTGTAAAAATTTAAAATATTCAAATTATGCCTTGTGGAAAAAAAAGAAAGAGACATAAAATAGCAACGCACAAAAGGAAAAAGAGACTTAGAAAGAATCGTCATAAGAAGAAGTAATTCTGCTTCTTCTTAGTTTTTTAACTATACTGCATCAATTATCAATTTTTAAAGTTTCACATTTTAAAATATTAAAGCTTTGAGTAATGAGTTAGTAATAAATGCAACTCAGAACGGATGCCGTATAGCCCTTTTAAAAGATAAGAGTCTGGTCGAGTTCCATCACGAGAAAGATGGTAATCAATTTAAAGTAGGCGATATTTACCTGGGTACAGTAAAAAAAATTGTACCCGGTCTTAATGCTGCCTTTATAGATATAGGTTATGAGAAAGATGCTTTTTTGCATTATCTCGACTTGGGACCGCAATTGCGGTCACTCAATAAGTACACTAAGTATTTATTGACCAGAAAAAATGCTACTCATAAACTTACCAGGTTTAAAAGAGAACCAGATATTGATAAACTGGGAAAAATAAACCAGGTATTAACTAAAAATCAACAGATACTAGTACAAGTAGTAAAAGAGCCGATATCGACTAAAGGGCCTAGGCTATCCTGTGAGTTATCAATAGCAGGAAGATACATCGTTTTGGTTCCTTTTGCCAATACTGTAAATATATCAAAAAAAATTACCAGTAGCGAAGAAAGAAAACGACTGGTAAGGCTGATTAATTCAATAAAACCGGAAAACTTCGGGGTAATTATCAGAACAGTGGCTCAAGGAAAAGATGTAGCAGAACTGGATAGAGATCTGCAAAATTTATTGGATATATGGGAAGACGGTGCTAAAAAATTGAAGCGGGCCAAACCACCGCAGAAAATTATTGGTGAAATGAACCGGACATCCTCTATCTTGAGGGACTTGCTTAATGAATCGTTCGATAATGTAATGGTTGATGATAAAGCTATTCATAACGAACTAAAAACATTTATAAAAAGCATAGCTCCTGACAAAGAGAAAATAGTGAAAATGTACAATGGCAAAGCAAAGATTTTTGAAAACTTTGGCATTGAAAAACAACTAAAACAACTTTTTGGCAAATCAGTTAGCTTGCCACATGGTGGATATCTGATAATAGAACACACCGAGGCTATGCATAGCATTGATGTAAACTCCGGAAACTTGAGCAATAGTGGTCAAGATCAGGAAAATACAGCATTGCGTGTAAATATGGAGGCTGCCAAAGAAACAGCCCGTCAATTAAGAATAAGGGATATGGGCGGTATCATTGTAATCGATTTTATCGATATGCGCAAACAGGAAAACAAACGTAAACTGTTTGAGCATATGAAAGAAGAGATGAAAAATGATAGGTCCAAATTTACGGTCTTACCATTGAGTAAGTTTGGCTTGATGCAAATTACACGTCAACGTGTAAGGCCGGAAATGAACATCATTACCCAGGAAAAATGTCCGACTTGTAATGGTACAGGTTCAATTTCTGCTTCTATTTTAGTATCGGACCAAATAGAAAAAAACCTTGAATATATATTGCTCAATCAAAATGAGAAGGAAGTAGTTTTGGAATTGCATCCTTATTTATATGCATTTTTTACCAAAGGTGTTATTTCAAAAAGAGTAAAATGGTTTTTAAAATTTAACAGATGGGTTAAAATAAACGAAGATTCCTCTTTAGGAATAACTGAGTACGTATTTAAAAATTTTATGGGAGAGCCAATCGAGGTAGTCTAATAAATTGCTCCTTTAATGATTGTGCTAAAAGAAAAATTGTGAAAGGCCATCCATTAAGGATGGCCTTCAAATTTTTATGGGAATTCTAAATTATTGCTTTTAAGTTTCTTTAGCTCTTTTCTTCCTCATCCCCTGGCCCATAGCCGTCAACCTAAGAAAAAGGCTGTTTTATTAATGGTATATAAACTCCAAAATCCAAAGGAGCGCACTCAACATCTGCATTTAATTTGAAGTCTGCATATTTTGCAAATTTACTTCTGTTCAAATCTTCAATATATTCAGAAAAAATTTCTTCAGACAAACAAAGACTAATTTTCTCATCTAATACCAATTCCTATAATATTTTTGTGGGAATAGCATTGGAAATCAAAGCTGATACGATGATGTTTGTGTCAAGAATGACTTTTTGCATCTCTTAAAGTCTTTATTTCTGCATTGATTTCGTCCATTGTCATGTTTGAAAGATCTTTTTGTTCCGCAATCTTATTACATTCCAACAATGCATTTTTGGCATATTCCCTGCTTAATAGATCTACTAAATCAGTAAAGCTTATTTCTCTATCTTCTAATTTATATTTTCGTAGGTCAGACTTACTAATTTTGATCTGTAAAGTTGGCATAGTTCTTTATTTTATACTTGCTCAAACATAGTAGTAAACCTTATAAGTTCCAAATGTAAAAGTTGGACCTCCAATCCTCCAATAGATGAATATAATTGGCAGCTGAAATGGACTATGGCTCCTGTAGCCCAGACCCCGGAAGAAATAGATGAAACAAAATAAAAAGAGATTTTTTAATAAACCTTTTCTCCATTTATTATGGTAGCAGCTACTTTTATCTCAGGAATTTTATCTAAGGCTACTGTCATTATGTCTTCTTCCAACACGGTAAAGTCAGCGTGTTTGCCAGGAACAATGCTGCCTCTCTTTCCTTCTTCAAAATTGGCGAAAGCAGCCCATATGGTCATGCCTTTCAATGCATCTTCGCGGCTTATAGCATTCTCAGGCTGAAACCCTTCATCTGGATATCCTTTCGCATCTTGTCTGGCTACTGCTGCATGAAAACCCAACATTGGATTTATATCTTCTACAGGGAAATCGCTTCCAATGGCAAGCAGGCCTACAGCATCCAGTAGTTGTTGATAGGCGTAAGCAGTTTTAATTCGTTCTGGGCCTAATCGCTGCTCAGCCCAATACATATCGGATGTAGCGTGGGTAGGTTGTACAGAGGGGATAATATTGTACTGTTTATAAATTGAAATATCAGCAGGTTGCACTATTTGCGCGTGTTCTATACGCCATCTGTTATCATTTTCAGGTTTTAATACTTCGGCCATGGCATCGAGCACATATTTATTGGCCGCGTCGCCTATGCAATGTACGTTTAGTTGGTATTCATTATCATAAGCTTTTTTCGCCATATTCATCAATTCTTCCTGATTAAGTAGTCGTAGTCCATGATTGTGTGGATCATCATGATAAGGTTCTACTAAATATGCTCCACGGCTCCCGAGGGCACCATCGGAAAATAGTTTTATGGAACGGACGGTAAGCTTGTCGGTTATAAAAGGACCTTTATTTATTAGGTTTTCAATTGTTTCCTGAGTAGGAGTAAGCATCACGTACATGTTCATCAGCAACTGCCCGTCGCGATGCAATGAATCAATCAACTTGACGTCTTGGTAAGGTAATCCCGCGTCACTTATCGTGGTGAGCCCTACTGCAAAACAATTTTTTTGTGCTTCAAGTAATGCTTTGGTCTTTTTTTCAATGCTGGCTTCAGGTATTTTATCAGCCACAAGTTGCATTGCCTTATCTATTAGAATCCCTTTGGGCAAGCCATTATTATTTTTTAATATGTCTCCGCCTTCTACTTGAGTATTTGCAGTTACTTTGGCTAATTTGATGGCTGCTGAATTGACCCAGGCAGCGTGACCATCTATACGAACTAAATAGACAGGTTTGTCAGGAAAAATTTCATCCAGTGCTTTAAAATCGGGAAATTGTTTTTCAGACCAGTCATTTTGATCCCAACCTCTACCGATAATCCACTCGGCTCCTGGGTGCTCATCGGCAAATATTTTCAATCTTTCTACCACTTCATCAATAGAGGTAGTACCCACGAGGTTGGCCTCTTGAAGCGTTAACCCATATCCTAAAAAATGACAGTGAGCATCATAAAAACCCGGATATACAGGCTTATCGCCAAAATCCATCAAATCTTCAGCTTCATATTCGGCCTCTATTTTTTGGCTACTGCCCACAGCTACAATTTTTCCATCGTTAATGGCTACCGCTTCAACTATAGATGATTCATCATCAACGGTATATATTTTTCCTTTTACAATACAATCTACTTGGGTAGGTTCACTGCACGACATAGCTATAAATAAGATTAGAAGTGGTAAATATTTTTTCATAAGCTCAATTTAGATGCTTCTTTATAAAGAAGTAAATTATCAGAAGTTTACACCCTGCCATCTAAAACTATTTTTTATCAATTTGTTCCTCAATTTTATAACAAAAAACCAAAAGCTAAAACTTAATCCTTCGGTGAGCTGATAAAAATCTATGTGAAAAGCTAAATTGATGCACCAGCAATTTTAGCTATCAAAAGTGCGTGTTGCAATTTATTAACTGAAGTTATTTGGTAAAAATGGAAAAATAAAGCACCTATAACTCGGCATAGGAGGGTGTAAAATAAACCCCGAAGCCTCGGGGTTATTTTAAGGAATTTTATTTTAATTTTCAAGGTGCGAAACTTCAGTTATTTAATAAATTAATTTCCAGGCAGCAATTAAAAATAGCAACACCAAAGTGGCAGGAATAAGGTATTTCCAGGCCAATGACATTAATTGATCAACCCGCAAACGGGGATAGGTCCACCTTACCGACATTTGAAAAAAGATTAAAACTACAGCCTTGGAAATCAACCAAAAAGCACTACTTACATGTCCAAATAGCGTTCCGGGCTGGCCGCTCGTCCAATCTGCTAATCTTACTGGTCCGAGATTCGGAAAAGGCGTATTCCAACTTCCCAAAAATAAGATCGCTGCCAGAAGGCTTACGAGCAACATCATGCCATATTCGGAAAGCATCAACATAGACCAGCGAAATCCCGAATATTCAGTATGATAACCTCCAACCAATTCAGATTCTGACTCCGGTAAATCGAAAGGAGCTCGATTACATTCTGCCAAAGAAGCTATAAAAAAAATAATGAAAACAGGGATCAGTAGTGGCATGCGAAATATATTCCAGCTTAAGAAACCACCAATTGCCGATGTGTTTAATCCCGGAATGCCTAAAAAATTACTGTTACTCTCGCTATTAATAAGAGAATAATAAATTCCTTGCTGAAACGAGATATCCTGCAAATTTAAGGTTTGGCAAAAGACCGTAACACAAAGTACCGAAAGCCCCAAAGGAATTTCATAAGATACTAATTGTGCTACAGAGCGCATGGCACCATACATGGCAAACTTATTATTAGAACCCCACCCGGCCATCAATATGCCTAAAACATCTAATGAAATAATGGCCAAAACATAATAAATGCCAGCTTCAAGTAAGGCATTTTGTGAGCTACTGGTAAGTGGTATCACGGCAAAGCCCGCGAATATAGCCGTAAACACGATAATAGGAGCCGTAAGAAATAGCTTTCGATCCGAAGCTGATGGCACGATATCCTCTTTTAAAAGCAGTTTTAAAATATCAGCCGCTGTTTGTAAGGTTCCTTTATAGCCAACTTCCATGGGGCCCATGCGGTCTTGAATAAATGCAGAAACTTTTCTTTCGGCATACACTCCTACCAAGGCAAATACAGGAATAAATAATATGAAAAAAAGGAATGTAATCATAAACGAGACAAATATAGGTAAATGTAAGCAAGAACTGAACTCGATTTTTATCAATAAATGAATGAATGCTGCAAGTGCACGTCCTAGAAACCATCATAAATAAATTCAAAAGCACTATGATAGGCGTCATTTTCCTGTATATAATCCAACAGTTGAAGATAAAAAGGAAAATCGCCAAGGGTGGCAGTATCTCCAACCATAACCAATTTTTTGCGGGCCCGGGTCATAGCTACGTTCATACGCCTAATATCTTTCAAAAAACCAATTTCATTATTTACATTACTTCTTACCATGCTTATATAAATAACTTCTCTTTCTCTTCCTTGAAAAGCATCTATCGTGTCTATAGTAAGATAGGGCAACAAGTTTCTCCAGCGCGGGTCAGCCATTATCATTTCCAGGAGAAGCCGAACTTGCGCCCGGTACGGACTTATAATTCCTGTTTGTATGTTTTCTGAATGTATTTTTTCTTCGCCCAATTGCATAAGGAAATGCCATAAGTGGTTCATTAATAAATTCGCTTCTTCTTTATTCTCTAAGCTGCGGCTTTCTTTGTTCATTTGCTCCGTAAATCCACTGCCAGCAGTATCTATAAAAAGCAACGGTTTATCTGTAGTCATTAGTTGATGTTCAGCCACCGAGTGGTCGGCTTTCAGCTTATTTTCATAAAAATAACCGCTGGAAAAACCCATAATGATTTGGTGCATCCGGTATTGAACCTTGAGTAGAGCTGCCGCCTCCTGCAAAGCCATTCCTTTGGCAAATAAAGTATGAGCTAGGCCTTCTTGTGCAGCTTTTGGCGATTTAATAGTAGGAGGTAATTGATGGTGATCTCCAGCCATTATCACCCGCTCCGATTTTAAAATCGGTATCCAGCAAGCTGGCTCTAAAGCCTGGGCAGCTTCATCGATAAATACTGTTGAAAACTTTTTGCCTTTTAAAAACTTGCTGGCAGATCCTACCAGGGTACAAGCAATCACTTGTTTCTCAGAAAATAAATTGGCTAGAATAATATGTTCAAGCATTTCGGCATCATTGAGATACCTACTTGCCTCCTGATATAGCAATTTTCGTTGCTGCCTCTCTGCTCTGCCAAAGTTGCGCTTATATTTTCCGGCCAATCTGCGAAATTCCTCTGCTTTTTTTCGCAGATTTTTTATATCACGAAAATGAGGGCTTTGATTGATCTGTGCATCTACTGTTTTACTCAATATCGATTCCTCCACTCTTGCCGGATGTCCAATTCTTACCACGCTCACGCCTAGTTGATCTAGTTTTTCTACAAGTAGGTCTACAGCAGCATTGCTGGGAGCGCATACAAGCACTTGCTTTTCAGTATCTAAAGTTTGCTGTATTGCTCTTACCAAGGTAGTAGTTTTGCCAGTACCGGGTGGGCCATGAATAATGGCAAAATCTTTTGCATTTAAGACTTGTCGTAGGGCTTCGTTTTGTGATTTATTTAATTCATCTACAATTACACTTTCAGCATTGGTAAAGGAAGCTTTTCTTTTACCATATAAAACCTCCTTCAATTCATAAGCACGACCTTCGTCTAAATCAGCTATCTTTTTTTGGGCTTTTTCCATTTCCCGGTACGAGGCCTCGTCAAATAGTAAATCTACCCCCAATTTGCCACTTTGGGCCCAATCTGGCACATCATCGGTATTGAGGGTAACCACCATCAGGTCATTTTTTTTCAAATAATTAATCACGCCATTTACTTCTTCACTACCTTGATGGTAGGCAGCATTGGAAAAAATTCTTACCAGGTTGCCCGATTGAAAGGCATGAGGAATATTTTTCCCGGTAGTTCGCTCTATTTCCCAAATCAACTTTTCGCCAGTACCATAATAGCTACGGCTTATTTGCACAGGATACCAGCATACGCCTTCGTTTTTCTTATCTTTTAGCGATGCTTGCAGTATTTTTTGTCTGTATTGTAGCAAGTCATATTCTTTTTCTTTAATAAGGAGTTGATAAACTTTCTTTAATTCTTCATTTATTGCTGACATAAACCTAAGTTTACCGGTAATTATAATGTACCAATCTTAAAATTATTCATAAATTACAAATATACACCTATGAATTTTCTCGCCCATGCATATTTATCAGGAAACAATGAAAAGGTTTTGTTGGGCAACTTCATGGGCGATTTTATCAAGGGGAAGCAATACGAAAAATATGAGAAAGAAATAGCCAAAGGGGTTTTGCTGCACCGGGAAATTGATCAATTTACTGATAAAAATGAAGTTGTGTATCAAAGTAAATTGCGCTTACGAAAAGCCATAAGCCACTATGCCGGGGTAGTAGTAGATATTTTTTACGATCACTTCCTGGTCCATCAATGGGAAAAATTTTCTACGATTACCATCGAAAATTTTGTTTCAAATATCTACGAAGTAATTAAAAAATACGATTATTTACTTCCTGCTGCCGCAAAATACACTATTCCTTTTATGATAGAGCAAGACTGGTTGCTTAGTTATGGCAAAATGGAAGGCTTAACTCGCTCATTAAGAGGAATTTCCAAAAGATCTCGTTTTCATCCGCCTTTAGAAGACGCTATTCCTATTTTAAAAAATGACTATGCAAGTTTTGAAGAAGAATTCATGATATTTTTTCCCAAGCTAATCCATCATGTGGAAAATGTTAAACAGGAATTGAGCGTACCAGAGGATTTTTACCCATAAATTAATATTTATTATAGAAATAATGCATAAATAAATAAATATAGTATAACTTTGCCCAACTTATTTAAGTTATTATCCGTAAAGAACGTGATAATAAAAGGTGTAAGTTTTTGGCATGTTATTTGTCAATTTCTAATAAACTTATTAAAACAAACTAATGAAGCTATGTTAGAACAATTGATTATTCTTACAATTTTAGTGCTAAGCGGATTTAGCGCTATTGGATTTCTTTTCTGGTTGCTTTTTAAAAAAGATGCTCCCAGTGAAGATGATTTGAAAAGTCGCTATAACTATAATTAACTGTAGATTAGCAATTGAGATGTGGGTGTTACCCATTTCTCAATTTTCCAATAATCCAATAATCCAATAATACTCTTACTATCTCGTTTCCATCCTGAATATAGTTTTCTCTAAAAAATCCGCGTGAATAAATCCTATTAAAAGATATTAACTTTATCAAACATAATCTTTTGAGAAAGTTGAATATATTTGTATTTGAATCGCGAATGCGGATTTTTAGTGTTATTCAAATAGGTGGCTTTTTTTGACTGAGAATGAAAAGAATTTTAGTAGTAGATGATGATTCAAGTATTTGCCTTTTACTTTCCAAGTATTTAAAGAAAAATGGCTATGAAGTAGAGAGCACACAGTCAGGAGTTGAGTCTATTGAGCTTTTGAAAAAGAAAAATTTCCATTTGGTCCTATGTGATTTTAAATTACCAGATGAAGACGGAATAGATCTTTTAACAAAATTCAAAGAAATCAGACCGGCTACAATAGTAATTATTATTACAGGTTACTCTCATGTTAAAATTGCCGTTAAAGCAATTAAACTAGGTGCTTATGATTATGTAACTAAACCCCTCTATCCGGAAGAAATATTAAATACCATAAAAAAAGCTCTTAAGGATAATAATAAAGAAAGCAAAGAAGCTGAATATGATAAATCATTAAAGAAGTTTATATCGTTTAAAGATGCTAAACTCAAAAGCATAGAAGAGCAAATAACCTTGGTTGCTCCTACCGATATGACGGTAATTATTCAAGGAGAAACAGGCACTGGCAAGGAATATCTGGCTCGAACTATTCATAGTAAAAGTACAAGAAAAGAAAACCCTTTTGTAGCAGTAGATTGTGGGGCGCTTCCACGCGAGCTTGCCGGCAGTGAATTATTTGGTCATGAAAAGGGAGCGTTTACAGGGGCGCTTAATACAAAACAAGGAAGCTTTCAATTAGCCAATAGTGGAACTTTATTTTTAGATGAAATAGGTAACTTACCTTATGAAATACAGGTAATGTTGCTTAGGGTATTGCAAGAAAGAAAAATTAGAAGAATAGGTGGTACAAATGATATTGAAGTTGATTTGCGAATTATTGTAGCTACCAATGAAGATCTCAAAAAGTCGGTAGAGGATGGTAAATTTAGAGAAGATATTTATCATAGGTTGAACGAATTTAGCATGTATATACCCCCACTACGCGAGCGAAAAAATGAACTTATTGATTTTGCCAGTCACTTTATGCATTTAGCCAATGATGAATTAGGTAAGAATATAGAAGGAATGACTGATAATGTGAAAGCAATCATTATTCGCCAGGAGTGGCATGGTAATTTACGGGAATTGAAAAATACTATGAAGCGAGCGGTATTGCTAACAAAAGGTAATTTAATTGCGGAAGATGTCCTTCCAAAAGAGTTCTTATCTAATGAGCAATCCGTCAATAAAGAAACAGAAACAATTTCAGTTAATAAGAGAGATTTAAAATCGGCTTCAGAAGAGGCAGAAAAAGAAATTATTATTCGAGCCCTGGAAGAAACCAACCACAACAAATCCAAAACCGCCACTATTTTAAATATTGACCGGAAAACATTGTATAACAAGATTAAGATGTATAATATAACTAGCCAATGATGGGAAATTAGTTCTACATAATCAAAAAACATCCCCACATTTACTAGCCATATGCTGCATATAAGCGTTTTAAGGCGTTTGGCATGGTTTCATTTATAATACTCAATCATAAATAAATTAATATGCCATCTGCTAGAAAGACAATTATTTACATTGGTATTATTATGGGAATACTTATACTTTTACAACAATATACCGATCATTCTTACTACAAAGCCAATCATAATCATTTGAAAATTGGAAGTATTACTGCCTGGGAACAGCTATCGTTTAACGATAAGCCGATGTTGTCTGACGCTGTAAATAACTATTTGCAGAATCTTGAGCTGAAAATAGAAAAATTGAATTTAACCAACGCGTTGATTGTCTATGACTCACAATACAACCATCAGCTGACTGAAGATGTAGAAAGCTTAAAAAATTTACATCTTAAATTAAAAAATAAATCACATCTATTTAGTCAAATAGAAAAATAAAATTGGGCACAAGTCCGATAATAAACCGCCGAACTTATCAAAAATGCTGAGTTGCAGTAAAATTGTGAAGATTACAAAAAACCTCGCTTATTATTTACCTATAATATATTTTGATTTTTGATCATTAATTAGAATATTTGAGTGTTCATTTGTGTAGCAAATATTTTTTATTTTATTTTTATCTGAAATTGAAGAATAATAGAATATTGTTTTTATATTTGCATGTGTGCAAAAAACACTTGTAAAAGTTTTGATGTTATTACTTTAAAACTCAAATTTACATCGTTAAAAATTTATTTTATGATAAAATCTTTCGAACTCATAGTCATTCTAATTAATGTGGTTGTCATTCAAATGACGGGATGAGAAAGGTATTTATTATATACAGCATATTATAACTTAAGCCTTTCTCTTCGCAGAAAGGCTTTTTTTTAAGGCACATAGGAAGATTGAATAGTACAATAATGGATAATAAACTTAATAAATATAGCAGTAATATTACCCAGGATGACTCATTGCCTGCCGCACAGGCCATGCTTTATGGGATAGGGCTCGATGACAACGATATGAAAAAAGCCCAGGTGGGTATAGTAAGTACCGGTTGGGAGGGTAACACCTGTAATATGCACTTGAATGGTCTTGCCAGTAAATTAAAGCAAGGAGTTTATAAGCAAGGCATGATTGGTTTGATTTTTCATACCATTGGCGTGAGCGATGGAATTACCAATGGAACTGAGGGAATGAAATATTCACTTCCTTCAAGAGATATAATTGCTGATTCAATCGAAACAGTGGTAAGTGCCCAATATTATGATGGCTTGATAGCCGTGGTGGGCTGCGACAAAAACATGCCTGGTGCTATGATTGCCATGGGTAGATTAAACAGGCCAGCTATTCTTACTTATGGAGGCACTATCCGGTCTGGTAAATGGAAAGGTGAAAGTCTCAACATAATTTCAGCCTTTGAAGCTTACGGGAAAAAATTAGCCGGGACTATCAGCGATGAAGATTATAAAGGAGTCGTTAAAAATTCGTGTCCCGGAGCAGGTGCATGTGGAGGTATGTACACGGCCAATACCATTGCTTCTGCCATTGAAGCAATGGGCATGAGCTTGCCATACAGCTCCAGTAACCCGGCAGTAAGTGAAGAGAAAAGAGAAGAATGTATGAGCACTGGAGAAGCCATGCTCAATTTACTCGAAAAAGATATTAAGCCTCGAGATATCATGACTGCCAAAGCATTTGAAAATGCACTTACCATAATTATGGCACTTGGAGGTTCTACCAATGCTGTATTGCATTTTCTGGCAATAGCAAAAGCTGTACAAGTACCACTTTCATTAGAAGACTTCCAAACCATAAGTGATAAAACTCCTTATTTGGCAGATTTAAAACCTAGTGGCAAATATTTAATGGAAGACTTGCACACCGCCGGCGGTATACCAGCAGTAATGAAGTACTTGCTAAAGCACAATCTGCTTCATGGTGATTGTTTGACGGTAACCGGCAAAACAGTTGCAGAAAATTTGGAAAATATTTCAGAACTTAATGACAATCATTCTATTATAAAACCGTTAGAAAGTCCGATTAAACCATCGGGTCATATACAAATTTTGTATGGAAACCTTGCCGAAAAAGGGTCGGTAGCTAAAATCACCGGTAAAGAAGGAGAGCTCTTTAAAGGGCCCGCGAAAGTATTTGAAGATGAAAAGCAAGCGAATTTAGGTATAAGTAATGGAGAAGTTCAGTCAGGTGATGTAGTAGTTATTCGCTACTCAGGGCCTAAAGGGGCTCCCGGAATGCCAGAAATGCTTAAGCCAACATCTGCTATCATGGGTGCTGGATTGGGTAATAGCGTTGCATTAATAACCGACGGCAGGTTTTCTGGTGGAACCCATGGTTTTGTGGTAGGCCACATTACGCCCGAAGCCCAGGTTGGAGGTAATATTGGTTTATTGCAAAATGGCGATATCATTACAATTGATGCAGCGAATAATCGGATTGATGTAGATCTTTCCGATGAAGAACTTGCTGCTCGAAAAGAACAGTGGAAAGCCCCTGAATACAAATATAAAAGTGGAATATTATATAAATATTTAAAATCCGTCGCGTCAGCCTCAGAAGGCTGCGTTACAGATGAACAAAAAAATTAAGTTATGGAAACTCTGACACAAACGAAAACCACGGTAACCAGAAATGACAAAGTAACCGTAAGTGGTGCCGAAGCAGTAATACTTTCACTGCTTGAAGAAGGAGTAGATACAGTATTTGGATATCCGGGAGGAGCTATCATGCCTATTTATGATGCGCTCTTTAATTATCAGGATAAGCTGAATCATATTCTGACCAGGCATGAGCAGGGAGCTACCCATGCTGCCGAAGGTTATTCGAGAGTAAATGGAAAAGTAGGTGTTTGCTTTGCGACTTCTGGTCCTGGTGCAACCAATCTTGTTACGGGTATTGCTGATGCCATGATGGATTCAACACCAATGGTTTGCATTACAGGTCAGGTTGCCAGACCTTTTTTAGGAACTGATGCATTTCAGGAAACTGACGTTATGGGTATTACGATGCCTGTAACCAAATGGAACTACCAGGTTACTTCGGCTGCAGAAATCCCAAAGGCAATTTCTACTGCATTTTATATTGCAAACAGTGGCAGACCAGGTCCTGTTTTGATTGATATTACCAAAGATGCTCAGTTTGATACATTAGATTTTACTTACGAAAAATGCATTGGAATCAGAAGTTATCTGCCTTATCCGAGACCCGAGAAAAAATCGTTGCGCGATGCAGCCGAGCTTATTAATAAAGCTAAGAAGCCCTACATATTGGCTGGCCATGGCATTTTAATATCAAAAGCTCAGGAAGAATTCAAGGAATTTGTAGAAAAGACCGGTATTCCGGTAGGAAGTACACTACTTGGCCTTTCAGCTTTTCCATCTAACCACCCTTTGTTCGTAGGTATGCTGGGTATGCATGGTAATTATGGACCTAATATTAAAACCAACGAATGCGATCTTTTAATTGCAGTAGGTATGCGATTTGACGATCGTGTAACAGGAGATTTAAGCACTTATGCTAAACAAGCAAAGGTTATTCATATAGAAATTGATCCTTCCGAAATTAATAAAAATGTACATGCTGATGTACCTATACTTTCAGATGCCCGCTACGCGCTCAAATCACTAATACCAATGGTACAAAGCAATGCGCATCCGGAGTGGTTACAAGAATTTCGGGACTGTGATACAATTGAGTATGAAAAAGTAATTAACAAAGATGTAAATCCTCAAACAGGCCCATTAAAAATGGGGGAGGTTGTTAAAAATTTGTCGGAGCAGACAAATGGTGAGGCTATTGTGGTTACAGATGTGGGCCAGCATCAGATGGTAGCTGCCCGTTATTATTCTTATAATAAAACTGATGGCTGGGTCTCTTCCGGAGGACTGGGTACCATGGGTTTCGCGTTACCTGCAGCATTTGGTGCCAAAATGGCCAATCCTGAACGGGAAGTAGTGGCTATTATTGGAGATGGTGGTTTTCAAATGACCATCCAGGAACTTGGCACTATTTTCCAAAATAAAATGCCAGTCAAAATTATCATCCTCAACAATAACTTTCTTGGAATGGTGAGGCAATGGCAACAACTATTTTTTGACAAGCGGTACTCCTCTACAGAATTAATAAATCCCGACTTTATTACCATAGCTAAAGGCTTTGGCATCGAAGGTAAAAAAATAAGCAAACGAGAAGATTTATCATCTTCTATCGAAGAAATGCTTAATTACGACGGGTCTTTTTTGTTGGAAGTACAAGTAGAAAAAGAACTTAATGTATTTCCTATGGTTCCTTCAGGAGCCAGTGTTTCAAAAATAAGATTGGAATAAAAAAAAATTTTTATGGATCAGGAACAAGAATTTACAATTACGGTTTTTTCTGAAAACTTTACCGGGTTATTAAATCATATTACAATCGTTTTTACCCGACGAAAATTAAATATTCTTAGTATTATCGCGTCCGAAACGGAGGTGAAAGGAATATATAGGCACACTATTGTAGTGCAAACTACAAAAGAGCTAGTAGATAAAGTGGTAAAACAATTAGAAAAAATTGTAGAAGTAATAAAAGCTTTTGCATATACTGAAAGTAAACTGGTGCACCGGGAAATTGCTTTATACAAAATTAGCAACAGGCCTGGCATAATGATAGATCTGGAACCGGTAATGAAAGGTAGGGACGCCAAAATAATTTATTTTGAAAGTGACTATCTGGTAATAGAAAAGGCAGGACATAAAGAAGAAACGCAAGAGCTTTTTGAGAAATTGAAGCCGTTTGGCGTTAGGGAATTTGCCCGCTCAGGCAGAGTAGCTATTAGCAAACCTATGTTGCACCTGAGTCATTTTTTAGAAGAAATAGAAAGAAATGAAGTTTTTAATGTAAAACCATATTAAGTAAATAAGAAGACAATGGCAAAAATTAATTTTGGTGGTGTAGAAGAGGAAGTAGTCACCAGAGAGGAGTTTCCACTCGAAAAAGCCCGCGAAGTTTTAAAAAATGAAACAATTGCAATTATTGGCTATGGAGTACAAGGTCCGGGACAGGCCCTTAATTTAAAAGACAATGGATTTAACGTGATTGTAGGTCAGAGGTCTCCTTCGGCATCTTACGAAAAAGCCAAAAAAGATGGATGGGAGCCAGGTAAAGATTTATTCTCAATAGAAGAGGCCTTGCAAAAAAGCACCGTAATTTTCTTTTTACTATCTGATGCTGGTCAAATTCAGCTTTGGCCGCAAGTAAAAGAATATTTAACCGAGGGTAAAACCTTGTATTTTTCTCATGGGTTCGGCGTTACTTACAAAGGTCAAACCGACATTATTCCTCCAGATAATGTAGATGTTGTATTAGTAGCACCCAAAGGTAGTGGAACCAGCTTGCGTCGCATGTTTCTTGCTGGTAAAGGGCTTAATTCAAGCTATGCTATTCATAATGATGCTTCGGGCAATGCCACTGAAAAAGCTATCGCCATTGGTATAGGTATAGGCTCCGGATATTTGTTCCAAACTACTTTCCAAAAAGAAGTATTCAGCGATCTTACCGGAGAAAGAGGAACTTTGATGGGTGCAATAGCAGGAATTTTCGAAGCTCAATACAATGTATTACGTAAAAATGGCCATACTCCCAGCGAAGCTTTCAATGAAACAGTGGAAGAACTGACCGAAAGTTTGATGCCATTGATAGCTGAAAATGGTATGGATTGGATGTATGCTAACTGCTCTACTACAGCACAAAGAGGTGCTTTAGACTGGAAAAACCGTTTTCGCGATGCCGTATCTCCTGTGTTTGAGCAACTTTATGAAAGTGTAAAAACTGGTAATGAGGCAAAAATATCAATAGAACGTAATAGCCAGCCAGACTACCGGGTAAAATTGGAAGAAGAATTAAAAGAAATTCGGGAATCTGAAATTTGGCAGGCTGGTTCAGAAGTCAGAAAATTGCGCCCGAAGATATAAAATAGAAATTTTAAGATATTTTTTTATAAAGTCCCGGTTAATTACGATCGGGATTTTTTTATAAATTCAAGTTTAAAATGTATTTACCTGTAGAAAAAATTGATCAGGCTTATGCTATTCTAAAAGAGGTAGTTTTAAAAACTCCTTTTGATAAAAACCTCAATTTATCAGCAACCTATGATTGTGATCTTTATCTCAAAAGGGAAGATTTGCAAAGGGTGCGTTCTTATAAGTTGAGAGGAGCTTTTTATAAAATATCAACTCTTTCTGAAGTTGCCAGAAGTAAAGGTATAGTGTGTGCCAGCGCAGGTAATCATGGCCAAGGTGTAGCTTATGCCTGTAATGCACTCGGGATAGAAGGGAAAATATATATGCCACACACAACACCAGCACAAAAGGTGAGGCAAGTTAAAATGTTTGGTAATGATAAAGTTTCGGTAATACTTACCGGCGACACATTTGATATGGCTTACCAAAGTGCCATGCTTGATTGTGAAAAACACGAAAAAACATTTATTCATCCATTCGATGATGAAGCTATCATTGCCGGACAGGGAACTGTAGCTATCGAGATGTTGGAAGGCTTACAACAACCGTTGGATTACATATTTGTGCCGGTAGGTGGGGGCGGTCTTGGCGCAGGTATTGGCAGTTATATTAAACAAAAATATCCTGATACCATAATTATTGGAGTAGAACCTGCCGGTGCACCGGCAATGTTTCAATCGATTCAGAAAGGCTCAGTAGTTAATTTGGATAAGATAGATAAATTTGTTGATGGTGCCAGCGTACAACAAGTTGGAGCCCTTAGCTATAGCATTTGCAAGCAGGCGATGAGAGAAGTGACCCTTGTACCGGAGGGGAAAGTTTGTTCTACTATTTTAAAATTATACAATGAAGAAGCTATAGTAGCGGAGCCAGCCGGAGCCTTAACCATTGCAGCGCTCGATTTTCACAAGCAAGAAATAAAGGGAAAAAAAGTGGCATGCATAGTGAGCGGCGGGAATAATGATATCATCCGGATGGAAGAAATAAAGGAAAAATCCTTATTATATGAAGGATTGAAGCATTATTTTTTGATTATTTTTCCACAACGGGCTGGAGCATTACGTGAATTTTTAGTGAATGTATTAGGTTCTGATGACGATATCACCCGGTTTGAATATACTAAAAAAAATAACCGGGAGAATGGACCCGCGCTGGTAGGAGTAGAAGTAAAACAAAAAGAAGATTACGAAGCTTTAATAAAGAGAATGAATGAATATCAGATTAACTATCAGTTAGTAAATGAGCAACCTGAAATATTTAATTTGCTGGTATAGTAACCAATAATATTTTTTAAACTTAGCGCATTAAATTTTTGAATTTATTTCAGCATTTTACTTGTATATTTATCAAAATAATTTTTTTTATAGATGCTTAAAAAAACACCACTTCTCAAAATTACTGTAGTCTTGCTATTTATTATATTGCTGTTATTTGCATTAATACAAGCGCGTAATTTCTTATATCCTTTATTTTTTGCTATTTTGTTAGCTTATTTACTTTACCCATTCGCTAATTTTATGGAGAGGCATCATTTTCCACGAATTTTGGCTAATCTTATTAGTATTATATTTGCCATAGTGGTGGTGGCTGGAGCAGTATTTTTTATCTATTCACAAATTATAATTTTCGTGCAAGATTTTCCTACTTTAAAACAACAGGCACTTACCAATGTGGATACCTTGGAGCAATGGATAGAAAACACCTTTGGTGTAACAAGTCGAGAACAGCATGATTGGGTAAAAGAGAGGATTTCAGACTTTTTTGAATCCGGAGCTCAATTTTTTGGAGATGCATTTACGGCCACTACCAGTACGCTGGCCAAAGCTGGGCTTATGCCGGTATATATCTTCTTCATGCTTTATTATCGTAATAAATTCAAAAATTTTATCTTGCAAATGGTGCCCAATGAAAAACACCAGAAAACAGAAAAAATATTATCGGATGTCTCCTTTGTCACCGAGCGTTATATGGGAGGTGTATTTGTAGTGGTGTTGATTTTGTGCATTTTAAATAGCATTGGCCTTTTGATCGTGGGCCTCAAGTACGCTATTTTACTAGGAGTAATTTCAGCTTTGTTCAATTTTATTCCCTACTTTGGTACTTTAATCGGTGGCATTGTTCCGCTTCTTTACACTTTAGTTGTAAGTCCTACCCCAGAGAAAGCCTTAGGAGTAATCATATTTTTTATCATTATTCAATTTATAGAAAATAATATACTCACGCCCAATATTACCGGAGGCAATGTCCAACTCAACCCTTTTGTTACTATTCTAAGCATTATTATTGGTGGTATGATTTGGGGTATTCCTGGCATGTTTTTAATTGTGCCGTTCTTAGCCATGTTTAAAATTTTCTGTGAATATGTAGATGGAATGCAGCCTTATGCATACCTATTAGGTATTCATGGAACAGAAAAGCATGCACTTAACAAGGATAAGTTTGCCACGATTCTTAAAAAATGGCGCAAAAAATAATGTCCATCAGCAAACATGAACGTGCGGTAGCGGAAAGTGCCACTTTACTTAAACATGATGTAGGCACTAGGTATAGCAATTTTGTGATTGGCATGATATTTTATTTTTTCTGAAGCATTTACCGGTGATTTTGAGACCTCGGTGGTGATTAATTAATGAATTAACGGCTAAAGCATTGTCACTTGACAATCCGGAGGTAAGCAACTATTCCTAAAAGGAAAACAACATGTGATCATCGGGGTAGTATCAATTTTCAGTCAGTACCACCTATATTTGAAGACATGCCTTTTATTATCGAAAAAGCTGATGCCAAAGGATGGAATTTACTCAAAGTAGCCCTTATTAACCCTGTTAATATGCTGAGACACGAATAAAAATGCTCTCGAGTTTTGACTGAATTAATTGATGTTTATTTTCAATTTTCACTATCTTTAATTTAAAAATTATTTAGCATATTTGTATGTATGCATCAAATACTACAATCGTACATGCGCCGGCTTACCAACTTGTCCGGCTCTAATAGGTCATTATTACTTTTAAGGTTAATTTCAGACCAATTCTTAGATTTACATGACTTTGATTTCCTCAAGAATAAATCTTCATTTCAGATCATTGACGACTTAATCGCTCAAAAAAATAAATTGACGGTAGCTGATTTGGTCAATAGTAGAGATGATGAAAATAACGCGGTGAGTGATAAGCTGAAAAAAATTCAGCGAATAGATCGATTCATTTTTGAAGAACGTGGCTCTAAAGACTTGTACATAGGTTGGCCTTTTATTCGGGGAAAATTTAATGAAGGCACCATGGTAAGGTGTCCCCTTATATTTTTTCCAATGAGCATAGCGCTCAATAGCAAAAATGAATGGATACTGCAACAGCGCGACGACGTAAATATCACTTTCAACAAATCATTTTTGCTGGCCTATTCTTTTTTCAATAATATAAAGCTGGATGAATCTTTGGTTGAGTATGTTTTTGAAGATTTTGACGTAGATAGCAGGATATTTCGAACCAATTTGTACCAGCAGCTTAAAAATAGCCCAATAGAAATAAATTTTAATCAGGAAAATTTTTTAGACAATTTAATTCCTTTCAAAAATTTTAAAAAGGCAGATTACGATGAACAATATGGTAATGGAGAAATTAAGCTTTATCCAGAAGCTGTTTTAGGTATCTTTCCACAAGCCGGATCCTACTTGGTGCCTGATTATCTGACCCTGTTGGATGATAAAAAAATTGCTGATATAGAAGATTTTTTTGCTTCTCGCAGTGTAGCAGAAGATAAAGCCTCATTGCCTAACCAATTCGGCTATCATTATTTTCTTAATAAAATTAAAGAGGAGCAAACATTTACCCCTTTTGAAATTGATGCTTATCAGGAAAATGCATTAAAGGCTATTAAAAGAGGTAATTCTATGGTAATTCAGGGACCTCCTGGCACTGGCAAATCACAATTAATTTGTAATTTAATTGCCGATTTTATGGCCAGAGGCCAAAGGGTTTTACTGGTATGTCAAAAAAGAGTTGCACTGGACGTGGTATACGAACGCCTTAAAGAAAAAGGCCTGGAAAATTTTGTAGCGTTAGTACATGATTTTAAAAATGATCGTAAAAATATCTATGACCAGTTAAGTAAGCAGGTAGATAATATTAACGAATACAAGATAAAGAACAATAGCTTAGATGCCATCCAAATGGAGCGGCAATTTATGCAGGCAAGCAGGCGTATAGATCAGATTACAGAAGAGCTAGAAGAGTTTAAAGCGGCTTTGTTTGACAACTCTGAATGTGGAATACCAGTGAAGGAACTTTATCTTACCAGTGATTTCGCTAAACCGTCTATTAATTTAAGATTGGAGTATAAGGAATTCACTTTTCAGAAAATGGAGGAGTTTTTGCCTAAACTGCGTACCTATACCGCCTACGCAGCAAAGTTTCATAAAGAAGGATATCCCTGGCACAATCGTATAAAGTTTAAAGATTATGGCATTTCACAATTAAAAGCCATGCGTGATATCATTCGCGAAATTCCTGAATTTAAGGAACAGCTTTCTGCCAAGGCGGAGGCTTATGTTAATAACAAATTGACACTTACCAGCCTAGAAGCTATTTTGGCTAAAGAAGAAAAAATTAAAGAACTGATCAAACACATTGAGAACGATAAGGTGTACCGTTATTTTGGTCACATGGTCAATTTTCAAGATAAAGAAACCGATTACCTATGGCTGGGAACGGTAGAGCGAGTAGTAATGGCATGCTTTAAAGGTACGGGGCCGGAAAAAAGCTTGCCAACGGCGGAATTAGGTCATTTTCAGGAAGTGCTGCAGCGGCGGATTGAAGCTAGAAAAGGTTTGCTAAAATTTATTAAATGGAAGATGTTTTCTAAAGACAAGCAATACATTAAAGAGGTAATGATCAAAAATGACCTGCAAAATACTCGTAAAGATTTTAATGTATTGATTGAGAAAGTAGATAATCGCCTAAACCTTGAGCATAATTTGACTAAACTAAGGGCTAATAAAACACTACTCGAAATACCTAATTCATACAATGAAAAAGACTTTGCGCAGTGGTTTCATAATCAGAAACTGGCCATTATGGCGAAGCTCATTTTTAGTTCAATGCGTAATTTTAAAGAATACTTCAACGTACAAAAAATTGATTTTGAAGAACTAAAAACTAAGCTAACGAAATTGCTGGAGGTAATAAAAATATTACCTACAAAACAACAAGAATGGTCTGGCTACCTTACTCCTAAGCAAATATATTTTTTGCTAGAAGATGACGATTATGCAGAAAAAATGATAACTACCCTGGATGCTGATTTTGATGCCTTGTGCGATTTTGATAATTTAAGCGAAGGACTCGAGAGCCACGAAGTAGCCTCCATTAACAAATTATTGGATCAAGCTGAGAGCTATAAAGAAAATGAAGTAGTCGATCTTTTTCAAAATAGCGTCAGGCTTTCATGGATAGAACATATTGAAAGTAAGTTTCCTATACTACGATCCGTGTCTTCATTAAAGTTTGAAAGACTGCAACAGGAGTATCAGGAAAACGTGCAGATCAAAATGCAGATAAGTAAAGAAATGGCTCTGTTGAAAGCACGTGAGCGTACCTATAATGACCTGAATTACAACCGGTTAAACAATATGGTTACTTATCGTGACTTGAAACACCAAACGAGCAAGAAGAAAAAAATATGGCCTATACGTAAGCTTGTTTCACAATATACTAGCGAGGTGTTTGATCTTGTGCCTTGTTGGATGGCTTCCCCTGAAGCTGTTTCTGCTATCTTTCCTATGGAACAGGCATTTGATCTGGTTATTTTTGATGAGGCCTCTCAATGTTTTGTAGAAAGAGGCATTCCTGCTATGTATCGCGGCAAACAAATTGTAATTACCGGTGACGATAAGCAACTGGCACCATACGATCTTTATAAAGTGCGATGGGAAGAAGAAACTCAAGATCCGGCATTGGAAGTGGATTCGCTCCTTGATTTGACCCGGAAGTATCTAATGCAAGTGCAATTGCAAGGTCATTATCGTAGTAAATCGCTCGATTTGATCGACTTTTCAAATCGCCATTTTTATGGGGGCAATTTAAAATTATTGCCCGATCATGACCTGGTAAATAAAAAGGAACCAGCCATTGATTACCTCAAAGTAGATGGTATGTGGCAAGATAATATAAATGAGGAAGAAGCAATAAAAGTAGCCGAAACATGCTTTTCGATGTTCAATAAATATCCCGATAAATCTATTGGTGTAGTAACATTTAATGTAAAGCAACAAGGCAGAATAGTAGATCTTTTGGAAGAAAAAGCCTCGCGGGCTGAATTACGTTTGCCCGATTCGCTTATTGTCAAAAATATTGAAAATGTACAGGGAGATGAGAAAGACATTGTCATCTTCAGCATTGGCTATGCTCCAGATAAAAATGGTAAAATGGTAATGCAGTTTGGCTCGTTAAATGCTCCAAATGGTGAAAATAGGCTAAATGTAGCAGTAACAAGGGCTCGCGAAAAAATAATAGTGGTAAGTAGTATTATGCCGCACGAACTTAAAGTGGATGATGCCAAAAATGATGGTCCAAAATTGCTAAAAGCTTATCTAAATTATGCCTTGGAGGTATCTACAGGTAAGTTTATCCCTTCAATCCCAAAGGTAAAAAATAGGCAAGACTGGTATTTGCGCAATAAAATTAAAGATATGCTAAAAGAAGATTTGCCTTTATCATTTGACTTAAGTGAAGAACTGCCCTTTGCTGACCTCACAGTAAAAGCTAAAGATGAAGATAAATTTTTGGGATTATTACTTACTGACGATGACCTTTATCATCAAAGTATTTCGGTAAAAGAGTCGCATGTTTACAAGCACCTTACTATGTCTGGCAAAAAATGGCCATTTCGTGAATTTTATAGCCGTGAATACTGGCATGACAAAAATCAAATAAAGGAGCGGTTAATAAGATTTGTAAAAAATGTTATGTAAATAAAATTGCATTCACTTACATACCATTTTGATACGCTATTATAAGCTTAAAATAAATAAAATATTTAGTTTTTTCATGGTATTATAATTAGATGTTAATAATGATTTACCATCAATATTATTAATGTCCTGGTAATTTAATGCTTGCAGATACAAATAATTACCTACATGAATTAACTAGATAAAGCACTTATTTGCCATGGTGTAAAAAGCCTTCGATATTATTATTTAAATGCATTAATTCATCGCTCGTCAGCACCGGTTTTTTACTGTAATGAATAATTGATCGCACCACCACAGTTACCTTTTTTTCATCTACCCCACTTTTATTGGCAAGTCTTTTTACAAAATCGGGATCAGATAAGTCAGTAGCTATAAAATAGTTGCGTCTTACATGATCGAGAAAATAATTAATCTTTTTACTGGCGATATTGCGATGATCGCCCCGGTTGTAATACAGCATTCCAACTGTATTAACAAACTCTAAGGAAGCATTGCGAGGTGGTGATATTACAGGAATCGGCTTTTGCTTGCGCTTAACCGCGAAAATAACATATATAATGATGGAAAATAAAGCTATATAATAAGCCCAGCTGAGGGTGGGATTTTTTAATATATATCGAAGCGGGCTATTTGATTCCATCCTGCCCATCATATAATAATTTGTCCAGTACACATTGGTAACTGGTAATTGCTGAAGAATTTTTTCAGGAATCTGGTAATTATCATTGTGCACCATGTAATAGTTAGTAAATACCAATGGAGTGGTAGAAAGAAGAAAATTTCCTTCGCCAAAGGCTGTTCTTATGAGCACTGGATTATCTTCTTGATTAAAAGCCAATACTTCAGTAGCAGTAGTATCATAAGAAGAAAAATATTCTGGCACATCAATTTTTTTATAATTATAATGCTTGTCAGGAGTATCTTTAAAGTAAAGAAACGTACTATCTGCATCTTTTCTATTTTGCATGGAATTAAGAATGCCCAGACTTTTTAAATTTAAAGTATCGGATAATTCGCTCGATTGCGGATCATATAAATAAGATGTGATAAGAGCAGTATTGCCAGCGGCAACAAAATCAAGAAGAGTTTCCATTTCTTCCGGCTCCAGGTACAAGTCGGTAGTTAAAATAAATAAGTTGCCGTCTAATTGATCCATCAGACCTAATTCAAACATGGTACTATTGGTATGAACAATGGTTTGATCAGGATATAAATCTTCAATAAGATTGAATAAAATATAAGTGCCAAAAGCTTGTTTGTCAGTTTTCTCAAGTGTAATTTCATAATTGACAGAGCTTGGGCTACTCATTTGCACAACTATTAGTATTGCAAAAAGCGTGACAATTACCAGGATGAATTTCAGCTCTTTTTTCATAATTCTTTTTTGAATACATTATAAGCATCATCAGCTCTGCTATAAATATTGCTATCAACAGGAAAGTTGCCATACCACCCATATTCAAAGTAATAATTTATATTATGAAATTGCTTTTTTATTTTTTCATTCTCTATTTCATAAATATATTCGGTAGCTGTCTTGCCAGGGGCAACTTTAATCAGGTTGTTTTCAGAGAGTTTTTGCAGTGTAAGTAAATAGAGATAACGTAATGCCAATCTAAATTTCTTTTTAGCCAGTGCTTTTTGCAGCATCTTTTCAAGCTTGGGATCAAATATTTCCTCTTCCTCCATTTGAAGATTGCTTTTTTTATTTTTTTGTGCAAAAATGTTGTTCAAGTCTACCCCGGCAAATCTTACGATTGCATACACCAATATTCCGATAAGAAGTAAGTAAAAAATAACTCTTACTATTAAAGGTGACTGGCTTGAGAAAGGATAATAAATAATTTTTACAATATATCTTATTATAATAAAAAGTATCTGAACGAAACGACTGGATGTTTGACTTTCCTCGTATTGAAACTCTTCATTTGCTTTAAAGGAATTGATGGCTTCTTGGTCAAATTCTCTAGCTTCTTCTTGTGCAAATGCAATAATTCCTAAAAGTAGCAGTGAAATGCTAAATAGAAATTTCAGCTTGTTCTTCATTGCCTATGTTATTTATTTTTGAAATAATTCCTGTCGATTCTTTTCTCTCTACCAGGTAGCCATATTGAAATGCAAGCACCACATACATATAAGAGTAAATAGCATACAAGACAAAAAATATGATAAAAAAGATTAAGGTAAACCAAAATATATAAAGCTCTTCAAATAAGAGATTGAATGAAAACGCAGTTTGTATAATACCATATAGGCTAAAACCCGCTCTAACAAAACCAATAAAAAATAATGTAACTACTGGAACAAAGACTAACTGAATACCCCATGTGCTCCACCATTTTTCTTTCATCAACTCAAAACAGCGGGTAAGGGCATCTACAAAGCCTTTGTCTTCAAAAACGACGATAGGATAAATAATACTAAAAACGACACCAACGTATATGGCTGGAATAATAAAAAAAAAGAAGCTTATACTTACCAGCAATTTTGTAACTAAAAAAGCACCTAGCATGGAAAGAATATATTTTCTACTTACCTTCCATACAGTTTTAACTTCAATTGGTTCATATGGATCTTCAAAAAAAATTTTCATGTAGCTAAAAACTATTGATTTAAGCACAAGCGTGCCTACAAAAAACATGGTCAAACTTACAAAAAACATCAGGCCGGTACTCATGCCTTTATTTATATCGATGGCTAAGAATAATATGAATATATTTAATAGGAGATAGAAAGGACCTAAAATATAGAGAATGCTTTTTCCCAGAGGTTTTGCATTTTGCCTGAGAAAATCCGCTGCATAATTAAACTTTGAGCTGAAATTTCTCAATTCATATAACTCAAATTTATCGTCCATACGCCACTTTTTTTGGATAGATTATAAAATAAAAAACTACAAAAGCTGCTGATAAAGATATAATAAGTGCACTCCAATACCAAGCCATCTGGGTATGTCTGGTTACAAATGATTCTAAAAATCCTGCTACTATAAATATGGGTACCAATCCCATTACCATTTTTATTCCATTTTTGGCTCCTCTCTTAAAAGATTCGCTTCGGCGGTAGGTTTGTGGAAACAAGATGCTATTTCCCATTACCAAACCGGCACCTCCGGCAATCACGATAGCGAAAATTTCTAAAGTACCATGTATCCATACTATTAAGATAGATTCCAACAATAAGTCGTATTGAATAAAAAAACCTTGAAAGGTGCCCAGCATTACCCCATTAAGAAATAAAATAAGAACGCTGCCAATAGATAAAAATACCCCGGAAGCAAAGGCGGTAAATGAAACCTGAATATTGTTTTTAGTGATGTATAAAAAATTGAAAATGCTGCCATTTCTTTTATAAATGGCTAGCGGGTCACCTTTTTTTATGTTTTCGATCGTGAGGTTTACATATCCATCAGACAAAATTAGGCGGGCAAATGTTTCATCATTCAATACTGAAAGTAAGCCGATGCCTACTGCAGCTACAAACACAAGTAAAGATATTAACAGTTCTTTCCGATGTTGAAAATAAACATAGGGTAGTTCATACTTCCAAAAAGTAAAAAACCGATTTCGATTTTCCTTTTTGTTTTTGTAAATACTTACGTGCACATTTGATGCTAAATAATTCAAATATTTATGTGATTGACTTTTGGGAAAGTAGGTTTTAGCATAAGCTAAATCGTCAGTTATTTTTAAGTATAGATTGGAAAGTTGGTCAGGGTCAATTTTTTTTATTTTTAACAGTTTTTCAAATTCCTGCCATTTTTCCCTATTGTTTCGTACAAAAACCGATTCTTTCATTGATGTATAATAGATTCAGGATATTTTATTTAGTAAATATACATGCTAAGTAGTATTATTGCAATAATAGCAGTTAATTAAGACTTACGTAGCCATGAGAACAATAAATTTTGAAACTTCACAAAATGTATTAATAGAATACGAACTGGCAGGGCTTAGTGATAGAGTGCTGGCGGCAACTATCGATTCTGCTGTTTTACTTGCCTATTACATTCTGTATATTACTATCCTTGTCAGTACTATACAGGGAGCAAATTTTATGGAAGAAGGATTTTACATAATTTACATAATTCTATTGTTACCGGCATTGTTTTATCACTTGATTTGTGAAATATTTTTTCAGGGGCAAAGTATAGGTAAGCGACAAATGAGCATAAAAGTGGCTAAGGCTGATGGTGGAAGTGTGTCTATCGGCGCATACCTTATACGATGGATTATGCGTCTGGTAGAAATTGCACTGTTTTTTGGAAGCCTCGCACTACTGTTTATAATTATTTCATCAAAAGGACAGCGTCTGGGAGATTTAATGGCCGGTACCGTGGTAATTAAAGTTGGAAAAAAAGAAAAATTATCTTTTTTGAAAACGCCCAAGGAACCACCTGCCGACTATCAGGTATCATTTCCCGAAGTTGCCGTTCTTAGGGACTCTGAAATAGAATTGGTAAGAGAGTCGCTCAAGCGTAACCGCGATTTGGGCGTGACAAAACCCTTGCTGGCGGCAGAAAATAAAATTAAAGATTTGTTAAACATTAATTCAGACCTACCTCCGGTAAAATTCCTTCACGTGGTACTTGCCGACCACAATTACCTGGCATACCAGCAATGGCAAAATGAGCAAGTGTAAAAGCACTTCCTGTAAATAGAACCAAATTTGTTAATATTGAAAAGGCTTTCACAATCAGAATTGAATTCTTAGATCGCGATTAAGAGTAAAGATTGTAGCTTTCCTGAGCTTTCTGTCTTTCTTTTGGGTTTAAGCATGAAGGAGCATTGAAGCTGATACAGTGATAAACAGAATCGATATAAGCTTAAATGGAGATGGTTCAAATAGGGTATATGAGCTGAAGTAGTAAAAAAAGGCTGCAAATTGGGTAACCAACCTGCAGCCATCTATTTCAGCCCAATCTTATAATATTATAATTTGCTGTCCCAATCAATTGTATTTTCAAGAATTTCTTCTTCGCTCATTCCTTCAGTATTTTGCTCTTTTTGCAAGCGCTTACTTTTGTCGTATGAAAGTATTTTAAACTCTGTTCTTCTGTTTTTTTGATGAGCTTCTTCTTTGGCTTCAGCCGTTGGCAGCTTTTCTATTTCTGCTTCGCTAATTAGCAATTGAGTTTCGCCGTATCCTTTGGCTATTAACCTTTCGGCACTTATGCCTTGCGTTATGATATAATCTACCGCAGAACGTGCTCTGCGCTGACTCAAATCCATGTTGTACTCGTCAGTAGCTCTGCTATCCGTATGTGAACTTAGTTCAATTGTAATTTCAGGATTATCATCGAGTATGGCTACCAGCTTATCCAATTCACGTGCAGCATCTTCTCGTATAGCTGCTTTATCCAGGTCGTAATAGATATTATCCAGCACGATGGCTTTATCTAATACTATTTTATCTAATTGAATTTTGGTTTCAAAAGTTTTATTTGTAATTAAATCTTTTAGACTTTCTTTGTCCAAAGATTTGCCTATAGTGCTAAAATCTTCTCTTGAAGTTAAATAATCTGGTTTTTCACCAAATAAGATATAATCTTCTTCAGGGTAAACTCTAAAAAGGAACCTGCCTTGTTGATCAGTTACTGCTTCATCAAGTTGTTCCTCGTTGGCGCCTACTAGCCTTACCCGTGTATTGGGCAATATTTCTTCATTACCTTCATCATCTACTGTTACTGTAGTACCGGCCAGGTAGTAATTAACAATTTTTAAATCGGGATCATTATTAATAAAGGTGTACATGTCATCATCTCCTTTGCCATTTTCTCTATTAGAGCAGAAAAACCCTTTGCTCGGATCATAAAGGTAAATGCCAAAATCGTCGGCACTTGAATTGAGTGAGGGTCCCATATTTTCAATAATCAATTCTCCTTCTTCTCGATAAGCTACAAATATATCCAAAGCACCTAAGCCGGGATGACCAGTAGAAGAAAAGTATAATTTTCCATCTACAGCAGCATGTGGAAACATTTCGTTGCCGCTGGTATTAATGGTAGGTCCTAAGTTTCTCACGTTCCCGTAGCGGCCTCTACCATCAAGAGTAGCTGCATATAAGTCGGTCCCGCCAAAGCCACCGGGTCTATTACTGGCAAAATACAAAGTACGGCCATCGCTACTAAAGTTGGGTGTTGAATCCCAACTGTTCGGGTCGGAAATAGATAATTTTTCCGGTTCACTCCATTCTCCCCGGCGAAAGCGGGTAATAAACAGGTTTACATCTTTACCGCCCCTCTTTTTGCCACTGTTTCCTTTGGCAAATACCATTACCATGCCTTGGTTACTAAAAGTAACACATCCGTCATTGGTATTTGGTGAATTTACCATATCGTTAAGTGCCTCTACTGTGCTAGAGTCCACCACGGCCCCTTGTGTTTGAGCTTTATAAATATTGGTAAAAGCTGTACCAGTGGCTTTGTATATTTTGCCGCCATAGCGAGAAGAAGTAAAATATAATTCTCCATTGCTATAAACCGGGCCGTATTCAGCGGCATCGGAATTAATTAATTCCAGGTTTTTGACCCTGAAATAACTTTCTTTATCCAACAGTTTATTTATCTTACGTAAATTGTCGACTTCTCGCATTGCCAACTGTCTGTATTGATCGTCGGTGGCCGATTGCAGATATTGTTCAAGATGCTGTTGAGCATTTTTATACTTTTCATTTACTTTGAGCGAAAGGCCGTAATAAAATTGAGCAGCTTCATTATCCAATCCTTCAGTTATCGCTTTTTTATAATATGGTTCAGCTTCCTTAATTCGATTACTCAATCGATAAGATTCTGCAATAAAAAAACTAGACTGGGCAGTGGCAGTATTTTTATCTACGGCTTTTTCGTAAAAATTGATCGCCACGTTGTATTCACCCCGTTCATATTTTTTATTGCCTTTTTTCAATGCTTTTTTGCCAGCGTTACACGCGCTTAAAATCATTAGCATTAAAACAATTATCTTTATCCCTTTCATATCCGGATATTTAATGTACTATTTTATAAAAATATTAAAAATTGGTTTCACATGAATGACGAACAAACGATTATTTTACATATAATACCAATAATCAGAAATACATAACGCAAAACTTTATTTACTCATTGCTATACTTTGGCAGTATCTAAATATTTGCTAGCCCAGCTTTGTTTTACTGGTACTAACCAACTGGATATCAACTCTTTCTTCGTAAAAATATTATTATTGAAAACTAAATCATTTGACTTTATTTCGCCTTCTGCTATCTTCTTTTTTACATGAGGAATGGGTATTAATTGAACTTTATCATCGACCATAAAGGCAACTAGCGACCTATTTAGAAAATCTATGTTCAACTGCTGACCCATTGCGGTAATATAGTGTACCGAATTGTCTATTGAACAGCCACTGGCGTTATGATGATTTTCTTCTACTGCCACTATCAAAAATTGATTATATTCAATTGCAAATGATGACTTTAACGACTTATTGTGAGCCTGCCAGCTGCTACAAAACTTCGTCATTGATTCCTGAATTATTTTTGTTTCATTTGGTTCCAATTGCCGATTGGATTGGTAAATCCAAATTCTGGATTCCGGACTTATTTCATTAAATGGAATAAACATATGCTAATTTAAATTTATAACTTGAGTAATAAAACCTAAAAATAGGTAAATTTATTGCTTTATTGAAAAACGAATATTCATAGCCATAAGTTTAAAACTTAAACAAATGCTGAACATATTACAATAATTAATGTAAAAATATGAAAACGATGACTGATGAATGAATTAGCACAAATAATGTGGGGTATTGGGTGGTTTTGGTGGTTGATGGTAATCTTGATTTTTGCTCTTTTTATTTGGATTGTAAATAGAGCGCTAATAACTAATAAAAACAGCCCTCCAAAAAACAAATCGCCATTGTCCATTTTAGAGCAAAGATACGCTCAAGGTGAAATAAGTAAAGATGATTATAATAAAATGAAGCAGGAACTGAAACAATAGCTTTATTTGGCTCTATATGATTTATTGTGGAATATCCTTATTAGTAAATACAATAACAAACAATAAGTTAAAATTCAACTATCCACACAATTTCACATAAATAAAAGACCCTTTATCAAACATTTTAAGCTAACAGAATCTTTAAAGCAAAAATAATTTGCACTTATGGTTAAATTTCAAGCGAGCCAAGAGTTGTTCGATTTCAACAATAGGATAAAACCTGAGATAGATGCAATAAAATTTGACAAAGAAGTCAGGGTACTTTTACTAGATGAAAATAAAGGAGATGCGGAAATTTTTCAAAATTTAGTTGAAGCCTATAACCCATTGATAATTGTTGATTATGCCAAAAGTATTTCTGAATGCCTTAAATTTTTACATAAAGACACCTCCATTTACTCCTATTTTTTTTTAGATGTCAACTTGTCTGGGGTTAGCATTGAAGACTTTCTGGAAAAGATTAAAGATTTTCAAATATTTGAAAAAGGGAAAATCAATATATTAAGTTCAGGAATTAAATATATTGATATTTTAAATTTAAAGCAATTAAATGCTAAAATGTGTTTTATTGATAAGCCGCTTTCCATCGAAAAATTTGCAAATATCTTCAATCAAAAATCTGCTTCTTACTAATTTATAACTTTTTTTAAAATTTTTCTTCCTCATCCTTAGTTAGTTATAATTAAATGCTTAATTTTTTCTATTATCCAGCCAACCCTTTTTTAAAGGTGCCGGTCATATGGTTAAACGATCAAAAATTTTACAACTATGAAAAGATTAAGTTTATTATTTACAATTTCCAGTATAATTACTGGTGCTATTTTTTTCCAATCATGTGATACGTTGGAAAGTGATACTTTACCTGAAGACCAAAATATTCTTAACATTTCAGGTGCTGAAAGTATAATTTACATTCAACCGGCTGGTGAAGGTATTATCAATTTATCTGATAAAATCAACAGTAACAATCAGGTAACATTAACAATTAATTCAAAGCCAGTACGCGGTAATGTAGAAACAATGCAAGATGGCATTTTTAAATACATTGCCAGTGCATCCTTTACTCGAGGTTCTGACCATGTAGTATTTTCTGTTTTTAATGATAACCAGGAGGTAGATAGAGATACCATCACGGTCAAAGTTATTGAAGATGGTGATCAGCTATCCTGTCTGGCAACAGAAGATAAGTTCATTATTAAAGATGATAATTTCATTGGAACCACCTACAAGTTTGATGTTTTAAGTAATGATAAAATTTGTAGCCAATCTTTTGAAATTAATCAAATCTATGATGCAAAATACGGCACTTCCTATTTTGAAGATGATTTTCTTTACTATCAAGCAAATTCCAATGCTATCTTAGAAATTCCTGATCTGTTAGTGTATGAGATATGCCAGTCAATTGATGGAGAAATAATTTGCTCTTCAGCAACTGTTTACATCAAGCACCTCAAAACTATTTGTTCTTTTGCAGTCAACGATGATTCGTTAAGTGTTGCCTACAACGGTATCGACACGATATATCAATTGCCAGTATTTAATAATGATACCATTTGTATAGATGAGCGCAATAGTGATTATGAATTAAAAGTGTTAAGTGTTCCTGAAGGTATGGAAGCCGACTTTGTAGAAGACGATAAATTAAAGCTTTTCGTACCTGGTAATTTGAGCTTCCCCGCGGTAGTAGGTTTTCATTTGCCTATAAAGTATCAGGTGTGTATTGCAGGTGAAGGTTGTCAATCAGCAATTGCAAAAGTATTTATAGAACCGGAAGGTTGTAAGCCAATGGCTGTTAATGACTCTCTCTTTCTTGAGTATAATCACAATGAAGTGGGAGCAACTAATACTTTTACATTAGATGTATTAGCCAATGATTCTATTTGTGATCAAGAATTTTCACTGGATATATCATCATCGCTCAAAAATGGAGCAACTGTTAAACTTAGAGACAATAAAATTCTGTTTACTCATGATAGTGATAAATGGGGTGAATACACTTTTTCTTATAAGCTTTGCGATGGAAATCAAAATTGTACAGAAGCAAATGTTTATCTTAACATAGCTGCTAAATAGAAATTTGTTTGTAATTTGATTAGATTTGTTAAAGCTTGCCGCAATGCGGCAGGCTTTTCCTCTTGCTTAGTTTAAATTATTTGATGGACTATAAAAAATTAGTAGAGGGCTGTAAAGCCAATGAACGTAAAGCACAACAGCAGCTTTTCCACTTGATAAAGGATAAGATGATGGGTGTCTGCTTACGTTATGCCAATTCAAAAGCTGAGGCAGAGGATGTGCTACAAGAGTCATTTATTAAAGTGTTTGACAAAATAGATTATTTAAAAGAGCCTGAAAAATTGGAGGCTTGGGCCAGAAGAATATTTGTGAACACAGCAATTAATACTTATCACAAAGCCTATAATAAATATGAAGATGTGCAAGAACATGAAAATATAAATGATGAAAATCACTATACCGATATAATTGAAAAATTGGATAAGAATCAATTACTGCATCAAATTAATGAACTGCCCAAGGGGTATAAACTTGTTTTTAATATGTATGTAATTGATGGATACACGCATCCTGAAATAGCAGAAACGCTGCAGATCAGTGTGAATACTTCTAAATCACAATTGCATGCTGCCAAAGCCATTTTGAAAAAGAAATTGAAAGAATTGGGTATACATCGTTATGAAAAAATTTGAAGATAACATAAAGAATAAACTTTTTGACCTGGAACATAATGCCGATGATAACCTGTGGAAAAATATTGAACAAAAGCTTCCGCCAGCTAAACCCACCGTGTATAGCTTTTATTGGTTGCAAGTACCTGGTATTTTAGCCATCACCATAGCCATACTTATGCTGCTGCAAAATGGTGAAACCTCTACCAATGAAAACCAACCAAAGTTTTCTGATTCAAAAAAAGAAACTCAAGCTGGATTATTACCTGCAATTAGGCAAAAACCTTTACCTACTGATCAAAATAGTGAAAAAAATGATTTATTGGATAGAAAGACAACTATTGATGAAAGCCAAAAGCAAAAGAGCAGAACTCAAGCCCAACTTATCAATAAAAATAAAAAACAGACTCAATCAGTCGATTTAGGTGCTAATATGGTGGTGAATAAACCAGAGATATTAATAAATAAAGAAAGCAATACAGGCGCTCCGGTTATAAAATCAGATAATGACAATATTGCTTTGGTATCAAAAAAAGGATGGACAAACATTGAGTGGCAATTACCAGCAACAGCTATTGAAAAAGTTGAAGTCAAAAGTGCTCCTGAAGTTATTATACCAGATGAAAAAGTTAAAAGTGCCTGGTCTTTATTTGCCGAAGCTAATCCAATGTTTCTTTACAGGCAAATTACGCCCAATACTAACGATGATATCAGAATAGTAGATTTAGAAGAGCAGAGTCCCTTGTCGCTTGAGCGTTCAGGTTACCAGCTTCGTTTGGGTAGTAAGTATCAACTTAATAAGCGATGGGCTTTAAAAGCCGGCTTTAATTATCAATACAATAGAAATCAATTAAAATATCAATATCAAACAGCAGCGGATAGCTTTCAAATAATATCATCTGACCAAAGCTTTACGTTTCAACCTTTTAGTTCCAATGAAACTGCTACCATTGATCAATCAGATCACATGTATGGATTTATGGCGGGTATAGCTTACCGCAGAGGTAGTACCATGGTTCAAAACTATAACCTGGAATTGCAAGGAATGCACGATGGTAGTGTAATGAAATATTTCGTAGCTTTTGATATAAATCTGGAAAAACCTTTCAATGATTACTGGTCAGCTTATGCAGGGCCGGCACTTATGTGGGAAGTCAATAATCCTGACTTTAATAATCAACCCTATTCATTAAAAACTTACAGTATCGGGCTGCGCTTTGGTTTGAAATATAATATCCATTTTAATAAAAAATAAAGCTGTAATTATTCCGGTTAAAATGCGTTGACTGCGTTGGACGGCAATTGAGCAAAAAAGCAATACCTTTGCCTATCAAATAGGCCAAACCTTTCTCATTAAAAATCTATTGTAAATAGCATTGACCAGAAGGAAAAATATGTTGCAGGAAGAAAACACTATTATATTGCCGGAAGCTACTACAATTAATGGAGTAGAAAATATTGAAGTATTTGGCGCACGTGAGCATAATTTAAAAAATATTGATGTTGCCATACCGCGCGAAAAGCTGGTGGTGGTAACCGGCATTAGCGGTAGTGGTAAATCTTCTCTAGCTTTCGATACCATTTATGCCGAGGGGCAAAGGCGCTATATGGAAAGTTTTTCAGCCTACGCGCGCTCCTTTATCGGCGATATGGAGCGCCCCGATGTAGACAAGATCAATGGTTTGAGCCCGGTAATTTCGATTGAGCAAAAAACTACTACCCGCAATCCTCGCTCTACCGTGGGCACACTTACTGAAATTTATGATTTCATGCGCTTGCTTTATGCTCGCGCTGGTGAAGCATACTCATACCTTACCGGGCGAAAGATGGAAAGGCAAAGTGAGGATCAGATCGTCAATCATATACTTGAAAATTTTGATGGTAAAAAGCTAATAATACTTGCACCGGTAGTAAGGGGGAGAAAGGGGCATTATCGCGAATTATTTGTGCAAATTCGCAAGAGCGGATTTAATAAAGTACGAATAGATGGCGCATTGCAAGATCTTGTACCCAAAATGCAAGTAGATCGCTACAAAACTCACGACATTGAAGTTGTGATAGATCGGGTAAAGGTTGATAAAAAAGATAAGTACCGATTATCACAATCTATTGCTACAGCTATGCAGCAAGGAAAGGGCTTGATGCAAGTAGTAGAGGTGACAACCAATGAATTATATTATTTTTCAAAACATCTAATGGATCCGGAAACGGGATTAAGCTATGATGAGCCGGCACCCAATGCTTTTTCTTTTAATTCGCCCTATGGTGCGTGCCCATCATGCAATGGCTTAGGCCAAATTGAAGAAATTACGCCCGAATCCGTTATTCCTAATCCTGAATTAAGCATCAGCAGGGGTGGTATAGCACCTTTAGGAGAATTTCGGGATATTTGGATTTTTAAAAAAATTCAATCAATCTTAAAAAAATATAGCTTAAGCATTGCGAAACCTATCAAGGATTTACCTGATGAAGTAGTAGAGCTACTTCTTTATGGCAAAGAGATTCCAGTGTCAGTAAAGTCAGTTAAATATCCGGGTACAGAGTGGCAAACTAAATTTGAAGGAATTATAAAATTTTTAGAAAAACAGAAGGAAAGTGGTTCCGACAAAATTCAGCAGTGGATCAATGACTTTACCATCAGTCGCCAATGTCCTGAATGTAATGGGCTAAGACTCAAAAAAGAGTCGCTTCATTTTAAAATTGATGATAAAAATATAGGTGAATTGGCTTTACTTGATATTGCATCCCTGGCCGCCTGGTTTGAAAACTTAGAAGAGCGGTTGAACGACAGGCAAAACAGGATTGCTGGTGAAGTACTAAAAGAAATTAGGAAAAGAATCCACTTTCTGCTTGATGTGGGCTTGGATTACCTGCACCTGAATCGACCATTAAAAACATTGTCAGGCGGCGAAGCACAGCGTATTCGATTGGCAACCCAAATTGGCACACAACTGGTTGGTGTGCTATATATTCTCGATGAGCCAAGCATCGGACTTCATCAGCGCGACAATCAGAAGTTGATAAAAGCTTTGAAAGATCTTCGCGACCTGGGGAACACGGTAATTGTAGTAGAGCATGATAAAGATATGATGCTAGCTTCTGATTTTATCCTGGATGTAGGTCCCGGGGCTGGAATGCATGGCGGTCATATTGTAGCTGCCGGGTCTCCTGAGCATATTTTACAACAGCCGGGTCAAACTACACAATATCTGAACGGTACCAAAACAATAGCCATTCCTGAAAAGCGCCGCAAAGGTACTGGTAAGTTACTCACCATTAAAAAAGCCAGCGGCAATAATCTAGAAAATGTAAACGTGGATTTTCCATTGGGTAAAATGATTTTGGTAACCGGTGTTTCCGGGTCAGGAAAGTCTACATTAATTCACGATACGCTTTTTCCTATATTACGACAGCATTTTTATAAAAGTAGAAAAGATCCTTTGCCCTACCAAAAAGTGGCAGGTCTTAATAATCTTGATAAAGTGATTGAAGTAGATCAGTCGCCCATCGGAAGAACACCGCGTTCCAATCCGGCCACTTATACCGGCGTCTTTACCGATATACGGGCATTGTTTGCCGAATTGCCAGAGGCAAAGATAAGGGGATATAAACCTGGTAGATTTTCATTTAATGTAAAAGGAGGCAGATGTGAAAATTGTGAAGGTGGAGGCATGAAACTAATAGAAATGGACTTTCTGCCCAACGTGCACGTGCCTTGCCAAGACTGTAAAGGAAAGCGCTACAATAGGGAAACACTGGAGATACGATTCAAAGGCAAATCAATTGCGGATGTATTGGATATGACGGTGGAGCAAGCGTTGGAGTTTTTTGAAAATCAGCCTCGCATATTGCGTAAAATCAAAACGTTGAGTGAAGTTGGATTAGGTTATATCACTTTAGGTCAGCATGCCACTACTCTTTCAGGAGGTGAAGCTCAACGAGTAAAATTAGCTACTGAATTATCTAAGAAAGATACCGGCAATACTTTTTATATATTGGATGAACCCACCACAGGTCTTCATTTTCAGGATATCGAGCATTTGCTAAACGTATTAAATAAGCTTGTAGATAAAGGGAATACAGTATTGGTAATTGAGCATAATTTAGATGTAATTAAAGTTGCAGACCATATAATTGACCTTGGGCCGGAAGGTGGATCCAAAGGAGGACAAATTGTAGCCAAAGGCACCCCGGAGGAAGTTGCGAAAAATGAAAAAAGCTACACGGGTTTATTTCTTAAGGCGGAACTAGGCATCGCTTAAACTTCAAGGAGAGTGAAGAAGTGTCAATTGTTTTTCCCTCAATTTGGCCTTTTTTCTGTCAGCCTGTCAGTATCAATCAATTGGAACGGAATTTGAAAAAATCAGAACCTACCACATTTTTGATTTATTAATAAAAAAAACTAACAATTATATGATACAGGAGAAAGGTACTATTTCAATTCATACGGAAAATATATTTCCGATAATTAAAAAGTTCCTCTACAGCGACCACGAAATATTTTTAAGAGAGTTGATTTCTAATGCTGTGGACGCAACCCAGAAATTAAAAAGATTGGCTTCTATTGGTGAATTTAGCGGCGATCTGGGCGATTTGAGTGTAGAGGTAAAAATTAATAAAAAGCAGAAGACCATTACTATTTCTGATCGAGGTATTGGTATGACAGCCGAAGAGATAAAAAAATATATTAATCAAATTGCTTTTTCCGGAGCTTCAGAATTCCTGGAAAAGTACAAAGATAAAGGTCAGGAACAAATTATCGGGTTCTTTGGCCTTGGTTTTTATTCTGCATTTATGGTATCTAAAAAAGTAGATATCATTACTAAATCTTATCAAGAGGGTGCCGAACCTGCCCAATGGTCAGGAGAAGGCGATACCCAATTTGAAATAGGTCCGGCCGTTAAAAAAGATAGAGGTACTGATGTAGTATTACATGTTGCTGAAGATTCGGAAGAATTTTTAGAAGAACAAAGGCTACGAACTATTCTCAACAAGTACTGTAAGTTTTTGCCAGTGCCAATAATATTTGGTGAGAAAGAAGAAACCGAAAAAGATGCGGAAGATAAAGAAATAAAGGTAAAGAAGCCTGATGTAATTAATAATACTACTCCTCTTTGGACCAAAACTCCCAACGATCTAAAGGATGAAGATTATTTGAACTTTTATAAAGAACTTTATCCTTTTAGTGAAGATCCGCTTTTCTGGATTCATTTAAATGTAGATTATCCATTCAACCTCACTGGTATTTTGTATTTTCCCAAGGTAAAAAATGACCTTGAATTACAAAGAAATAAAATTCAGCTTTACAGTCGTCAGGTTTTTATAACTGATGAAGTAAAAGATATTGTTCCGGAATTTTTAATGCTGTTGCATGGGGTAATTGATTCACCAGATATTCCACTTAATGTATCCAGAAGTTACCTTCAGTCAGATAGTAATGTGAAAAAGATCAATAACCACATTACTAAAAAAGTAGCCGATAAATTGGGCGAGCTTTATAAAAATGATCGCAAAGCTTACGAATCGAAATGGGATGACATTGGCCTTTTCGTTAAATACGGAATGATCAGTGAAGATAAGTTTTATGAAAAATCGAAAGACTTTGCGATGGTAAAAAATATCGACGGCAAATTTTTTACACTCGACGAATATAAAGAGCATGCAAAAGCCAATCAAACTGATAAGGATGACAATGTTGTTTTCCTTTATAGTAATAACGTGGCAAAGCAAGATGCTTTCATCCAAAATGCTAAAGAGCGCGGCTATGATGTACTGATGATGGATGGGCCTCTAGACAGCCACTTTATCAACAACATTGAGATGAAACTGGAAAAAGTGAATTGGAAACGGGTAGATGCTGAAGTAGTTGATAAGCTAATTGACAAAGACGAGAAGAAGGAAAGCGTACTGAGCGAAGACGAGCAAAAGCAGCTAAAAGAGGTCTTCGAAAAATCGATTGATAATCAAAATATGACTGTGGTTGTAGAGTCAATGTCGCCCGATGAATTGCCAGTGGTAATTACTATGCCAGAGTTTATGCGAAGGATGAAGGATATGGCAGCCATGGGCGGTGGTGGTATGCAAATGATGGGAGGCATGCCCGATCAATACAATGTAGCCGTAAATGCCAATCATGAGCTAACCGGTAAAATACTGAAAGCAGAAAATGAAGAGGCGAAAAAGGCATTGGCTAAGCAAGCTGTTGACTTAGGATTGCTTTCTCAAAATATGCTTACCGGCCCTGCTTTGACTAATTTTATTAAGCGAAGTGTAGATTTAGTGAAATAATTTTGGGTTTATGTTGATAATGGAAAAGGCCTGAGTGTGTATCTCAGGCCTTTTTTAGTGTGCCGTCCGTGCATGGTAAATAACCAGGTGGTGAAAGTCCACTCTATGGGGGTTTGTAATGCCAACCATTAGCTTAATTAATTAATTAAGACAAGGGTGCTTACCGCGAGGTGTAATCTAAAGGAAGTCGGGGTGGAGGTAATACGATTTGCTAGAAATTTACTTGTTTTTCTTATGTAGGGAACACATTTCACCTTCACCACCTGTAACTTAATATCATATCATATAGATAATGCTCACCCCTTTTTATGGGAATCACCTCCAGGAAGGTAATTTGATAGTTTTGATAACGGTCTGACTTTATATAGGGCTCACTCTCGCAAACTCAATCCTGAAACCGGTAAGGCCATCCCTGACAAATACACTTTCGCCCGGCGATAAGATGATATCATCGTCCAGTGAGGTAAGTATCTTTTCCTCACCACAGGCAAAAAATGAGGAGCAGCAACAATATTGAAAATTTGGCTTTTTTCATGGGGTTATGTTTTATTAGGTGACACGGGTAGGAGATAAAGTTGGAGAAAGGCAACGTTCACCGATTCACCCAATTCACCTACCTTTCATCATTCTTATCCAAAATCCTACACTATCAAATTTGTTGGATTGAGTAATGATTTTTTCCAAATTTCTAAACTTAATGCTCACCTTTTTCGAATATGACAAAGCATCAATTTTAATTTGCATTTATAATCATTTTTCCTGCCCCTCAAGCAGTAAAACCTTACCTGAATGCTTGTTGCAACATTTATTTTTATTTTGCTTTTTTGGTATAAATGTGAAAAATTTACATAGGGAAAGTGCCTGAAAGTTTCCATTGATGATGAATGGAATGCAGCAACTATTCCGGAGAGGAGCATCACTTGATATGAGTTTACGGAAAAACGATGGGGTATCAAATTTGAAAATGAGGCGGCCATGGCGGAGTTATTATTCCTAAATTTTTTGTATGCTAAAAAGGAGGTAGATGGTGTTGGTGAGGGTTGAAATTCAGTGGGTGAAGAAGTAGCAAATGAGTATTGTACATGAAGGAATCAGAAGGTAACTTAGGGGGATATTACATAAAAGTCATCCAATATGATGGATATGTGCAGTATTAATTATTTATAATTTGGTTTATTTCACGTTATATGCAATCCCCCATATAGGAGACAATTGACTCCCGAAGCTAACGAGAGAGTTGAGAAAATAGAAGTATAAATGAAATTTGACTAAATATAAAATATTGATTTTCAATACGTTATAAAACGTTAGTCAGAACAACAGGAGATTAAAATATGCATAGAATAGTAAAATCACATCTTGAAAGTTTTATAAAAAGCCATGGCCTTGAGCAGTTTGATGAAAGTATCCAGTTTGAAATGTTTGTTAATTATGCTGTCCTTGCGTCTAAAATGATCGGAACCGTAGAGGTTGAAGATGTAACTACAGGGTCTGCTGATGATGGCACGGATGGTCTTGCCATTTTAATTAATGAGGAACTTGTAGTATCAGATGTAGATGCTAAGTCTATATTTAATTCTGATCGAAAAAATCATGATGTTGAGGTAGTATTTGTTCAATCAAAAAGAGGAGAAACATATGACCTGGGTGATTTTTTAAAGTTTAAAGAATCAATAAATAAGCTCCTAAATTCAGAAGATTACCATGTCAATGATGATGTTCAGAAAAATGGCCGATCAATTTTTGATATTGTTTTAGAGAATGTTCCTAAAATAAGAAATGGTAAGCCAATATTCACTGCTAGGTATGTCACTACTGGAATTTATAGGAAACCAGAGGCTATTGAAGCAGCGAAAAATGAATTTATTAATCAGTTAAAAGAACTCGGATATTTCAGCGATATTGATTTTCAATTTTTAGGACGTGAAGAGATTACGAAACTTTGGGTAGGTACATATTCTGGAGTGACATCAAAATTATCTATGTTCAGTAATGCTC
>CAZQEZ010000009.1:45783-52511 GCA_964592475.1 uncultured Roseivirgaceae bacterium | reverse complement strand
CTAAGAGCTTACTTGCCAGGCTTTTACCGTGTAGTCTTTCAGTGTTCTTTTGGCTACTTCCGTAACTTTTATAAATATTACTTGGTAAATTTTTTGTTATTTCTATTCCTTTTTAGCTAAATCATTGATAGTCTTATCGATATTTTTCTGTATTTATGCGCAATTCCTTCTTTATCCTTTTTTTAATTACATATGAGGTAAAAATGAGTACTTTTTTTAGGAGATATCTTGTTTATTTACTAATTTCATACCCTGATAACGCCTTAATTTATGGATTCACATTTAATAGAAGTACTAGATAGTTACAACTTCATGAGAAAAAATTCTCACATCGAAACTACCGTTGAAATGCTTGAGTACAAGGTTGGTTTCCTGCTGCCTGATGATTATAAGGAATATTTATCTAATTTCAGCGCATTTGAAGGAAGTATCAATAGCTCTTTTATAAAGTTGTGGGATATTGACCAGTTAATAGCCTATAATGAAGGTTATGAAATATTCAGGAGTATGCCCAATACTTTCGGTATAGGGTCAAATGGTAGTGGTGGACTATTAGCCATTGAACGAGAAGATTCCGGCTTGATTAGCTATGTAAAAACACCGTTTACTATGCTCGACTCGGAAAAAAATGAATACCTGGCCTCCTCATTTACTGAATTTATTGAAAAACTGGGTATTGAAGAAAACATACTGGTTGTTGCGGCTAAATAAAAATCAGAAAAATAATGGAGCCTGATAAAAGGCATACGCTGCATTAACAACCTACCATAATAATTTATTTACTATTCATCACGCAATACATCAGCAGGATTGGAAGCTGCCGTTCGATAAGCGCGTAATCCTACTATCACCCAAGCCAATAGTCCTGAGGTAGCCAACGCGATTATAAAAAACATGGCGGAAATTTCTATTTTGTATACAAATTCGTTGAGCCACTGCTGCATAAGGTAATAACCGATAGGCGCGGCTACTACAAAAGCCAGCAATACCAATACGATAAATTCCTTGCTCAATAGCGTGATAATTTGGCTGGTACGAGCACCTAATACTTTTCTTACCCCCACTTCTTTTGTTTTTTGCAGGGCCACGAAAGAAATTAAACCGTACAAGCCGCTCAAGTTGATCAGCAGGGCAATAATGGCGAAAATATTAAATATCTTGGAAGTGGTATTCTCTCTTTCGTAAAATTCAGCCAGGCTTTCTTCCAGGTAATCATAATGCATAATATCATCTGGAAATATTTGATCAAAAGAGCTTTGGATTTTTTCAATACCTCCTTCAAAATTTTGCATGTTAATTTTTATATTGGCTAAATTGAGGAAATCAAAACGATTTACCAATAGGGTAGGTACCAGCTCGTTTTTAAGTGATCTTGAATGAAAATTTTCAACTACTCCTACAATCGGTATTTCCTGGCTGAAAATTCTCAACATATTGCCTACAGCTTCCAGAGGGTTTTCAAAGCCAAGTTTTCTGGCCAGCATTTCGTTAATGATTACTTCACTTATGCTATCGGAATTGTGCAGGTTTCTACCGGCCAGTAGTTCCAATTCATACAAATCGAGGTAGTTTTTATCTACCAATTTAATGTCTGCATTGATGTATTCGTGCGATTCCATTTCGGGCAAACCTACATTATTGATCCATACATTGCCTGAGGTAGGGCTACTATAGGCAAAACTTATTTTTTCTACACCCGGTATTTGTTGCCATTCATGCCTGATCATTTGCCGTTGTTCCCGGCTGGTTTGCGGTAAATTTACGGTCAAAATATTTTCAACTGCAAACCCTAACTCTTTATTTTTAAAATAAGTATTTTGCTGAAAAATAACGATGGTGCTCAAGATCATCAGCTGGGCAATCAAAAATTGAAAAAGCACCATTCCTTTTCTCAATACATTAATGCCACTTTTTTTATTGCCTCTAAACCGGAACATGTCTACGGCCGAGGTGGCCGACATTACCAGTGCCGGGTACATACCAGAAAGCAAGGTTAAAATAAAAACTAACGCAGCTAGAAAAGCGAATACTTCCCATTGAATTAAAGATAAAGTATCGAAGGTAAGGTTAAAGCTACCGGCAAAAAGGTAAATAAAAATTTCGGCAATGATAATACCGAAAAGTACAGAAACGATGATAATGAAACCTGTTTCACTCAGGAATTGTGCAATTATTTGTCCCCGGCTGGATCCGATTGCTTTTTTTATGCCCACTTCTTTATTCCTATTAGCGGCCAAAGCAGTAGCCAGATTAATATAGTTAATACAGGCTACAATTATCAGGAAAAAGGCAATAGAACCGAAAATATACAAAGATTTTAGCGGCACCTCCCGGTCAGAAAAATTAGAAAGCCTGGGATTGTGGTGAATATCGGCCAGTGGCTGTAAAAAAAAAGTTGTTTTACCATATTCCCAATCTGAAATATTTTGTTGGGCTGCCTGCAGCAATTGGTTATGCACGGTGGCAGTATCTGCTTCAGAGAACAGCTTTACCATAAATTGGATATTGGTGGAGAAAGCACGCCACTGATCATCGGCTACATCGTCCTTTATACCTTCATAGGCCCCTAATAGATGGAACTTAAAATCAGTAAGTTTCTCGTGATCATTGAAAACTCCCGAAACAATGTATTCGTGTTTTTTATCAAAAATAATAGCTTGACCCAAGGCCTCGGCCGGTTCTCCGAATAATTTTGTCGCATAACTTTCGCTGAGTACTACTTCTGTAGGATCTTGCAGCGGTGTTGGGTCCTTTATAAGCCAATCAACCGTTAATATGTCAAAATAATCCGACGTTACAAAAACACAGGCATCACTTTCTTCAAATTTCTTTCTGTTTCCATTCTCCTCTACCCAAATTAAAATACCTTGATTGTAGATAGGTGTGACATCTTTTATCTGGCTTATATCATTTTTGAGTACCTCGTACAATGGATAGGTGCTAGCCCTGGACATATCATCATCCTCCAGCGATGCGGTTATAACCCGGTATACATGCGCACCATCTTTATGGTGCTTGTCATAACTGAGTTCCTCTTTTACATATAAATAAATCACTAAAGTACAGGCAATAGCTACTGATAAACTTATAATATTGATTAAAGTGTAAACTTTATTTTTTAATAAATATCGCAAGGTCAGTATCAGATGAGTTTTTAGCATAATACAAAAATGTTAATAATTTACCGGGCTTGTATTGATTTTCATGCCAAAATTGTAAGTATCTGTAAATCATTACTTTATGCAAATATTTTTAAAAATAGTGTATAAAATTTTTACACAGCATGCAAAAAAATTAAACACATGCGGTAATTTTACTTTGCAATATCAAAAAAAATGAGAAAGCAGGGTACTATACTGATTGTAGAAGATAATGAAGAATTTTTGCTAGGCATGAGATTATTACTCAAGCCTTATTTTTTAAATATACATACCTGCAAAAACCCACATCAAATACTAAAACTACTGCAAGAAAATCAGTTTGATGTGATATTGCTGGATATGAACTTTTCGGCCAGCATCAATACCGGCAATGAAGGATTGTACTGGATGCAGCAAATATTGAAAAAAGACCCTAAGGCAGTGGTAGTGTTGATAACAGCCTATGCGGAAGTAGAATTGGCGGTAAAAGCCATGCAGCAAGGAGCCAACAGCTTTTTACAAAAAGGCACCAGCGAAGAGCAAATTCTTTCTACCATCATGCAGGCATACGAAAAAAGCTCCTCCCAAAAGCGAATTGAACAACTTACTCATAAGCAACACCACCTCACTCAGCAATTGCAAAATGTATTTTTGCAGGGTAAATCTACTGCTATGCAGCAAGTAATGCGCCTGGTAGAAAAAGTTGCCAATACCGATGCTAATATATTAATTACCGGCGAAAATGGTACCGGCAAGAGTTTGGTGGCCGAGGTTATTCATCGCATGTCTGCTCGGCAAGATGATCTTTTAGTAACAATAGATTTAGCTGCACTACCGGAAAATTTACTGGAAAGCGAACTGTTTGGTTATCGAAAAGGTGCTTTTACTGATGCACAACAAGATAAACCCGGAAAAATTGAAATTGCCTCGGAGGGCACGTTGTTTTTCGATGAGATCGGAAATATTCCCCTGGGTTATCAAGCCAAATTGCTCTCGGTATTACAAAATCGGCAAGTGTTTCCCCTGGGAAGTAACCATCCCGTGGCTGTAGATGTAAGGGTGATATCAGCTACCAACAAACCGCTGCAATACCTGCAGGAGGAAGGACTTTTCCGGGAAGACCTGCTTTACAGGCTTAATACGGTTACCATAGAAATACCTCCTTTAAGAGAAAGGCAGGATGATATAGAGCCAATAGTGCAACATTACTTGAAGTACTATGCCGATCGGTATCAAAAAGAGGCTTTGCAAATGGATAAGGGTGCTTTACAAAAATTAAGGGAATATCCATGGCCGGGCAATGTGCGTGAATTGCAACACGCGATAGAAAAGGCCGTGATTTTAGCTGATAAAAACAAGCTTAGTATTCAGGACTTTGCGCTAAAAACCCATGACGATTCAACAAGTATTGGATTTGACCTTGCAGAAAATGAACAAAGATTGATTTTAGCGGCGATAAATAAATGTGAAGGCAACATGAGCAAGGCGGCTCAAATGCTGGGTATTACAAGGGCTACTTTATACAACAAATTGAATAAATATGGTATTGAGAAGATTTAAAGGGTTTATCATATTACAATTAGTGGCCATTGCGCTGATTACAGCCTTGTTTTTCTACCTGTTTTTTCTTCCCGGCCTTATTTTTACCAAAATTCTTCTGGTATTGCTCTGGTTAGGCCTGTTGTATTATTTATTTTCTTTTATAACTCGTCACTTGCGAGAGCTGAAATTGTTTTTGGCAGCTTTTCAACATCTCGATACCACCATCAAATTTTCAAAAAACAGCAAAAACCCTGATTTAGCCGGATTGCATGAGGAGTTTAATAGAATTATTTCTTCTTTTGCGAAAGCCCGTGAAGAGAAGCAAATCCAGCAATTGTATTTACAGTCTACCGTGGAAAATATAAGAGTAGGTGTTGTCGCTTTTAATCATCAGGGAGAAATTATCCTCATAAACCAGGCTGCTAAAGAATTAATCGGTTTACCGGTAATCCGACATATTGATCAGCTTGAAGAGGTAGAGAAGGGTCTTGATAGTAAATTCAGGAAATTGAAATCAGGTGCAGATACAATGATTAAGCTTGCAGTGGGCAATGATATTTTACCCCTTAGTTTAAGAGCTACTCAGTTTTCTTTACAAAATGATCCTTTGGTCACCTTGGTTTCAATGCAAAACATCAAGGCAGAGTTGGCAAATACTGAAATGGATGCCTGGCAAAAATTGATAAAAGTATTGCGACATGAAATTATGAACTCACTTGGCGCCATTAATTTATTGGCAGGCTCGCTGATTAAATTGCAAAAGCAAAGTAAGGTTTCTGCCGAAAATGTACCTAATTTTTCCGAGTTTCAAAATGACATAAAAGAAGGGCTTGAGGCTATCTATAAACGCAGTTCTGGTCTGATCAATTTTGTACAAAAATATCGTCAGGTAACGAATATTCCTCCCCCTGAATTTACCACATTTTCATTAAAATCCTTTATGAACAATTTTTATCTACTTGTAAAAGTGGAACTTGAAAATAAAAAAATCGATTTTGAATATTCAGTTGACCCTATTGATTTGTGCCTTTATTCTGATGAAAAGCTTCTGGAGCAAGTTATGATCAATTTAGTTAAAAATGCTATCGAGGCGGTACAACCAATAGCCCGAAAGCAGATCGTAGTGCAATGGTTGGCAAAAGACAATCACATTTATTGCAAAATAATCGATAATGGAACCGGTATAGAAAAAGATGTTTTGGAACAAATATTCACGCCGTTTTTTACGACCAAAAACAACGGGTCGGGCATAGGATTGTCTGTTACAAGGCATATAATGCACCAGCTGGGTGGAGGTATTGTAACTCATACATCTAAAATTAGCACCACCTTTATTTTAAAATTTTGAAAATAAATTTTTAACTATAGCTATCTTACATGGGTAATGGCTCAATTTTCTTGCTTTTTATTTAAAGAGAAAAAGGCTGTACTTTACATCATAATTCGTTTTTTAAATTTTATCAGTATATGAAAAAAGCATTTTGCTCTCTTATCTCTGTTGCCGCTATTACTATATGTTTTATTGCTTGTTCCAAAGAAGATGTTACACCAAGTTATCTCACGGTAGATGGTGTGAAAAATAGTTTGAATAACGGGTATATATATGATAAAGGCACAGACGCTTCAGCTAACTATAGAACCTTCGTGATAGAGTTTCGAAGCGAATCAGAAAACCCCGGTTCATTTTTTCAGATGGAAATTTATTCACGATCTACTGAAGCATCACTACAACCTGATACTTATACTTACTCCAATGAGTCACCGGAGGGTGGTATAGTAAGTTGGGTGTACTCAGGTACTAATTTGGAATATGATGACACTAATAATATCATCAGAGGCAAACTGGTAAATGAAGATAACCATCAGCAGGTAAGCGGTCAGGTGATTGTGACGCAGGAAACCAATAATAGATTAGGCTTTACTTTTAATATTGCCTTTACTGATGGCAATGGGCTTAATAGATCCGTAGAAGGGTATTTTGATAAAGCACTTACGGATAAATTCATTGTGAATGGTACACCCTGACTGCGTCGTAGCTTCTAATTA